>JAUYMZ010000141.1 GCA_030699355.1 Bacteroidota bacterium
ACAAACATGTTTTTGCAGCGGTCTATTTCTTTGGTTGTTAAACCACTATCGGCAAGCGCTGCGCGAGTAATCTTGGTAACATCAATGGTTTTAACATCGTAATCGGCTAAAGAACCATCATTTAACGGATTTTTATCTTCGGGCACATTAGCCAAACGAAGATTTTTAGCGTCGAAACCATCGGTATTTATAATAATTACTCCACCTTTTCTTAGGTTTTTTATGTTTACCTTAAGGGCGGCCACGTTCATAGCTACTAGCACATCAGACTGGTCGCCCGGTGTATTAATCTTGGTTGAACCGAAGTGAATTTGAAAACCAGAAACACCTGCCAGTGTTCCCAACGGGGCCCTAATTTCTGCCGGAAAATCCGGGAAAGTGGCCAAATCATTACCATGCAACGCCGTTGCATTGGTAAATTGAGTGCCGGTAAGTTGCATTCCATCGCCAGAATCTCCAGCAAATCGAATTACTACCGAACCTACTTCTTTATCTGTTGTTGCTGTCATTATTAATTCAAAAAAAGTTAAAACTTACTTTCCACGAAACTATAAATTTATGTGAAATAAAGAAATGATTTTGCTCAACAAAAAAAAACGAGTGATTATTTGATTCCTTTCTATTGTTTTCTTTACTTTGAAAAAAAATACTTTTATGGATATAAGATTGTTCGTTACAGGTGGAACTTTTGATAAAGAATATAATGAATTAAACGGACAATTGTTTTTTAAGGAAACACACATTTATGAAATTTTAAAGCTAGGTAGAAGTAAATTAGCACTTAACATTCGCACCTTAATGTTGATAGATAGTTTAGACATGACCGAAGCCGACCGCAGAAATATTGCAGAAAATTGCAAAAACTGTGAAGAGAGCAGAATTGTAATCACCCATGGTACCGATACCATGACACTTACAGCAGAATATTTGGCTCAAGAAAAAATTAACAAAACCATTATTATAACGGGAGCCATGATTCCTTATAAATTTGGTTCAAGCGATGGCCTTTTTAACTTGGGAGGAGCGCTAGCATTTGCTCAAACCTTAGCGCCCGGCGTATACATTGCCATGAATGGCCGTTTTTTTGATTGGAATAATTGCCGAAAAAATAGAGAGTCGGGCATTTTTGAAGAACTTATTTAGTGGATAACACCTCCGCTTTAAAATACTACAAACCATTTTAAACACGCAAATAAATGTACCAATCATGTTTGCCTTTGTTTAAACTATGCTAAAAAAACGCCAAAAGAATA
>JAUYMZ010000143.1 GCA_030699355.1 Bacteroidota bacterium
CAGCCGAGGCTGCCTTTTTGTTGTAATCAATCAGATTGAATGCTCAATCCAATGTTTTGCTGTGATCCATCACATATTTCCAAATCTCTAGAACGTCTTCAATTTTTACTTCATAAGGCTTGTAAATAGGATTGTTGGATACCAGGGCCAGCGTTTTATTCTTGGCAATATCATTGTATACACGTTTAAACACTATACCATCTTCTTTGGTTAAAATTACATAACAAAGCCCGTCTTTTAGGCTTGTCCAATCTTCTACATATTCGCAGGTAACATAGGTTTTATCTTGTATGGGCAACATAGAATCTCCGCTAATTTGAAAGCTGCGATACTTCTTGCGCTTGTCTAAAAAAGGCAAACTAAACTGAGGTAGTTCGGATATAAATTGAATGTCGCTATATCCAGAAGCGTAACCAGCACTTGCCTTTTCAGAAACCATCTCTATGTTATCTACATTATCGTGGTTGGTGGTAGTGGCAATTACCCGCAAGTATTTACCCTTCATGTAATCTTCTAAGCCACGCTCTAATTCGCCCACTTTATACTCGGGCAACCGCACTAGGTCTATGCGCAAAAGAGTGTCTAAGCTTATTTTAAAATAATCTGAAATGCGCATCGCCATCTCCAAAGGGGGAGAAGCAATGTTGTTTTCGTAGCTATTTAAAACAGAGCGCTTGGAGTCTATGGCAATGGCCATTTCTTCCTGACTTAAATTCTTTCTTTTGCGAAGGAATTTGATGTTGCTTGATAAATACATAGTAGGCGCAAGGTATAAATAGTTATTTAAATTTTCAAAATTATGTTAATATAAATAACAAAATTTAGCTATAATATTGATTTAAAAATAGTTAAAATTTAAATTCAGCAATTGTTTTTTGACACCATATAGGTTCAGCCCGAATAAAAAAGCTATTCACTTTACGTATTAAGTGAGATATAAATGGGCTTATTATCGGTTCAAAACAAATGTTCTACCAATTTCATTTTGATGGGAGCGTAATTTTATATAGTAAAAGCCTTCAGCTAAGTGAGCTATGTTAATTTGCATAGCATCCAAAGAATTGTTGGTATACAAATCTTCATAAACCAAAACACCCCACGAATTATATATCTCTATTTGAGGCGATTCATTTCCCATAAATTTCACAAACAGTTGTTCTTTAGCGGGGTTAGGGTAAATAATAAATTCCCTGTTTTTATTTGGTTCAAGCAAGCCAACAGATCCAATTTGAATATAGTTTAATTTAATAATGGAATCTATGCCAAACGAGTTGCTAACTTTTAGTTTAACCGTATAAGTGCCATTTTCATAAAAGGAAACAATTGGATTTTGAGAATTATAATCAGACTCAACTAACCAGATATTGTTGGGCGTAATTGTCCACTCCCAAGCAGTTGGAAAATAAGCACTGCTATCTTGAAAATAAAACAACTCATCTATTTCTCCCGATTGCTTGCTAACAGAAAATTGAGCAACGGGCTTGTTGGTAATTGGCTTAATGCCAACATAAATGGCTTTATTTTTAACTTTCACCAAACTGTCTGAACCAACATAATAAGCTATAAGTTGCACATCATACCAACCCGTATCATTGGCTATTATGCTGGCATTAGCGAGTTGGTTTCCAATGATTGAAACGGGGTTACCTAACTGTCCAGAAGCTGGTTTTGCCGACCACAAATAACGTTCGGCGACTGGAATTGAATTGGCAAAAAACTCGAAACGCGGACTATCGTTAAGGGTGCCATAAGACTTATCTTGTGTGAAGTTGAGCGAATAAATGCGAATAAAGTTTGTTTTACTTAAGGTAAAGCTATCCTTATCGCCATACTTAATGGTTAGTTTTATAGTAAATGAACCTGTTTGTAAGTACCTAAAATAGGGCTTTTCTACCTGTAAATTATAGCCAGAATAAAACTGAGGATTGCCTTCAATCTCCCAGCGATAGCTAGTTGGCAAAGGAAATACAGAAGGGAATAATTGAATGGGTTCGGCCACACTTCCACTGTTTAAAGAGGCAAGAAAATCAAGTCTACAAACGGTAATTATGTTTACCCTTGTTTTGGTATCTATTACGCCCCCGTTTGCACCAATTCCTTCAAGAGTAACGCTCTTGTAACCTAAAGTCGTAAACGTAATCTCTGGATTAGCAGAGCTTGAATCTGTTCCATTTAGGTAAATGGCTCCTGGAATGCTCCAACGATACGAAGCAATGCCTTGTGTTGCAGAAGCAGAAAGGCGAAAGGTGTCAGATACAAAACCTGCACTTTTAGACGTAATAGAAAAATCAACAGCCTCGTCTTTGCGCATAAAATGTTTGGCAAAAAACAAAGTGTCGTTTTGTAAAAACGCTACAATAAGCGAGGTGTCGTTTTGAAAACCAACTTGATACAAGCGAGGTAAAGTACCTGTTTTTATCAAAGACTGAGGAAAATGTCTTTTTCCAGCATTCCCAAATGGCCCATCTAAGCCTCCATTTTTAAGGTATTTATACATATTATAACCATACAAAACCTCTGTATCAGAAATGCACAAAACTTTGTAGCCAAGTGATAAGGCAGCAGTTTGCAACCTAAGACTATAGCTAATCTTTTTTCCATTAGAACCAAAGCTTGAAACAGGAACCCCGTTTGGATTAAACAAATACTGCACATCGCCACCGTTCATAAGTCCAGAACATCCAATAGATGTGTTGTATTCAGGGTCAAAATACGTTCCCCCTCTAACAAATATATTTTCATCCTTGTTGATGAAGGGCTCATAAAAAGCATAGTTAAAAATACGTGTTCCAACTCCTTGTCCGCAATAATGAGATTTTTTCTCAGCGTAGTTCCATAAGATTGATTTTCCATCAGCGGTGTATTTAGATAAAACCGTATCGCCTGCTACAACAAAGGAATTATCTTTAAGTACCACCGAATTCAGACTGTAAACACCAAGATTAAAACCCAACTGTCCAAAACTAGAATCTAACTGTCCGTTTGCTAAGAAACGAGCAATGCCACTGCCTGATGCAATAATCTTTCCATCACTTTGTAAGTCTAAGTCATTAAATTCATTCAGGTTGTTTACCAGTTGTTTGTTTACAATCACTCTTCCATTTACACCAAAGGTGCTATCATAGTATCCATTTGCCTTAAGCTTAAACAAAATGGCTTTTTTAGATTCACCAATCGTAACATACCCTCCAATTAAAATAGAATTATCAGCAAGAGGTAATACAGCTTTGGCCATACCATCTTCCAATAATAACTGCCCATTATTGCCAATACTATTTTCTACAGCACCGTTTTTATTAAAAAACAGAACACGTATTTTAGGAGTATAAAATTCTAAAGCAGAACCAACTGCAATAATGGTCTTATCTGGTCGCACGGCAATTTTAGTAAGCTTCCCAGTAGCAACACTATTATAATATAAAGTTCCCATTTGAATGTTTACCAAACCATTTACACCTATGCTTGTATCAATACTAACATTGGGGTTAAGCTTAATAAACCCAAAGCTCGTATTATATAATTGGTCGTTAAAGCCACCAAAAACCAATTGGTCGTTTTCTAGTAAACCTATTCCTGTTAATCGCAATAAAGGAAAGTTTGCCTTTGCTAAAGTACGTTCTCCACTCAAACCAAAAGTAGAATCAATAACACCTGTTTTTAAATAGTTTCTGAGTTTGTATTCGCCTGCATTTAAACTTCCGAGTAAAACATCATCGTTTTTCCAACATATAAGTAGGTTTGAATAAAAATCTAAGGTAAATCTACCCGCAATTCCGAATGTACTATCAACCCTACCGTTAGCCAAAAACTTGGCAACAATATTGGTTGTTGGGCCTGCTAGCAGAGATACTCTGCCGTATATAAGTATACCATTTTGCTTGGTAGGGGCAACATTTAAAATAAAATCATCTCTATAGTCGTAGTTAATTTGGGTAATGCCATTGTTTCCGTAGCTAGTATCCAAAGTTCCATCAGGGAGATATCGAGTTAAAGCAAAATCAGCATTGTATTGGTTGTTCGCATTGCCCACTACTACAATTTTTCCATCGTTTAATAAGAAATGTTTTTTCGCTTCATTGTTATATGTTCCTGTATTAAATAATCCCAGTATTATACCTGTATTATTAAAGCTACTATCTAAAGTACCGTTTTGATTAAACCGTGCAAGAACTGCTTTTGTACCCGGGTTGTTAAGATTACAAATACTCACAATTTTTCCATCTGCTTGAACCAATAAGGAGCTTAAAGTTGTGGTTGCAAATCCGCTAATGCTAAGCTTTACATAACCATTTACGCCAAAGCTGCTATCAGGGTAGCCTGTGTTCAGAAAACGTAGGATGCCATGGTCTGACAACCCAAAAATTATTCTGTTTAATGAATCAACTTGTACTGAAACTACATTACTAGAAGCGTTTAGATTGCTGTTTTGTTGAAAGTAAACCCGACCATTTAGCCCAAAACTAGAATCAATACGTCCGTCTACAGCTATGCAAATCATGCTTAATCCCAATGCCCCGCTTGCATTGCCAGTAGAAAAAGTGCCGTATAGATACGTTTTATTATTGGCTCCTACAACGGTTCTTAATACGCTAGAGAAAGCTCTTTTTTTGTCAGAAAAAAAGGAATGTGCTATTTGTCCATTCGAACCAAAACTTGCATCTAAATCGCCTTCTACTTGCGCTTGCACAAAAAAAGGGTAAGCAAAAAGTAAAAAGAAAAATATTATTTTATTCATAGGAGATTCGATTTAACTATTTCAAACAAATATAAGTTTATAAAAGTAAAAATGTCCACCAAAATAAATTTAATAAACAGTTTTTCCAAAATTTAAAATGCTCACTTATTGAATACTATAAAAAACACTTTGCTTTAAAGCTTTATTTAGGTAATTTAATTAACTCTTAACTGTTAATTAAATTACCAAATGGATAGACTTATTGCACACATGGATTTAGATACATTTTTTGTATCGGCAGAGCGCTTAGACGATTCTTCTTTACTGGGAAAGCCTGTTATTATTGGAGGTTTTTCGGATAGGGGTGTAGTGGCTAGTTGCAGTTATGAAGCCAGAAAATTTGGTGTACATGCTGCCATGCCGGGTAAACTGGCCCGCAGAATTTGTCCGCAAGCCATTTGGATACGCGGCGATATGGATAAATACAGTAAACTCTCTCATTTGGTAACGGAGGTCATAACATCAGAAGCTCCTTTAGTAGAAAAGGCATCCATAGATGAGCATTATTTAGATGTTACCGGTATGGATCGTTTTTTTGGTACGCAAAAATGGATGCACGAGTTGCGCATGCGCATTATTAAAGAAACTGGTTTGCCTATTTCATTTGGCTTATCTGTAAATAAAACAGTTTCTAAAATTGCCACAGGAGAAGCCAAACCCAACGGAGAAAAAGAAGTTACAGCACCGCTGGTAAAGCCTTTTTTAAACCCACTTTCTATTAAAAAAATCCCTGGCATTGGAGATAAGTCTTACCATACATTGAGAGATATGGGCATTGTGTACATTGAAACTTTAGCTAATATGCCGCCCGAACTCTTAGTAAAAGTGATGGGCGATAATGGCAAACAAATATGGGAAAAAGCCAATGGCATCGATAGCCGTCCGGTACAGCCTTACCACGAGCAAAAATCAATTGGTTCAGAACGAACCTTTGAAACCGATACCACCGATATCAAATTTTTGC
The DNA here is from genome assembly GCA_030699355.1 of Bacteroidota bacterium. Classification (GTDB taxonomy): domain Bacteria; phylum Bacteroidota; class Bacteroidia; order UKL13-3; family UKL13-3; genus B1. The sequence continues at coordinate 5,700 of JAUYMZ010000143.1, forward strand.
ATGAGGTGCTCTCTAAAATGGTGCAAGATATCTGCTTTGATATGCGCAAACAAAATCGCTTGTGTGCTACGGTAACGCTTAAGTTGCGTTATTCAGATTTTCAAACCCACACGGCGCAAGCGCGTGTGGCTTATACTTCTTACGACCATGTAATTCTTGCCAAGGCAAAAGATTTGCTGCAAAAGCTTTACGACCGCCGCTTGCTCATTCGTTTAATTGGCGTAAAAGTGAGTAATTTAGTTTACGGCGCCCAGCAAATAGACCTGTTTGAAGACAGCGTAGAAATGATAAAACTCTATCAAGCCCTCGACCAAATTAAACACTGGTACGGCAAAAAAGCGGTAAGAAAAGGCGGTTAATTTATTGCTTTATTTTACCCTTTTTAAATCAGCTCTTTAGCATTTATTTATACAATGCTACTTGCAGTATTTCAAATTAATTGCTATTATTATTAACATTTAAAAGATAATATAATTAACAATTAAAGCGCCGTGATCTGGAATACACATACTTATTATAGCTTGCGCTACGGCACTATGTCGGTGCAAGAATTGGTTCAGCAAGCCAAAATACTTGGCTTAAGCACGCTGGGCATTACAGATATCAATTGCTCAACGGGCATTTTTGAGTTTGTAAAATGCTGCGAGCAAAACAATATTAAACCCATAGCGGGCATCGAATTTAGAGAAGGAAATTATTTGCTTTTTACTGCCATCGCCAAAAACACGGCTGGTATTGCAGAAATTAATAGGCTTTTGTCTGACCACAACCTTTATGGAAAAACCTATGCAGATAAATTAAAGCACATGCAAAATGTGTATGTTATCTACCCAATAAGTAATTATCCGGCGCAGCTTTCTGATCACGAGTTAATAGGTATTCGTTTGTCTGAACTCAATAAATTAGCGCGCTTAGATGTTACCAAGATAAAGCATAAACTCATCTTGCAACAACCTGTTACGTTTAAAAATGCAGGAAGCTTTGCCTTACATACGCACCTGCGTGCCATAGATAATAATGTACTTTTGAGCAGGCTTGGCAATGAAGGCATAGCCGGTTCTGATGAATATTTAATGAGTGAGCCAGATATTATTCATGCGTGTAGGTATCATCACTATATTATTAGCAATACCATCGCTTTTATGGATAGGTGCAGCGTGAGTTTCGATTTTAAAACGCATAAGAATAAAAAGGTTTATTCGTCTTCGGTTTACGATGATAAGCAATTGCTACAAACCTTAGCTTACGATGGTTTGGCGTATAGGTACGGACACAACAATGAAGTAGCCAAGCAACGGGTACAAAAAGAACTTGATATTATTGATAGACTAGGTTTTTCTGCCTACTTTCTCATTACTTGGGATATCATCCGCTATTCTATGTCGCGCGGCTTTTACCATGTAGGCAGAGGAAGTGGAGCCAATAGTGTTGTGGCGTATTGCTTGCGTATTACAGATGTAGACCCCATTGAGCTGAACCTATATTTTGAACGGTTTTTAAACCCTAAACGAAGTTCCCCGCCAGATTTTGATATTGATTACAGCTGGAAAGAAAGACCCCAAGTACACGATTATATTTTTAAGCGTTATGGCAAAGAACATACTGCCTTGCTTGGCACCATGTCTACCTTTAGAAGCAGCTCTATCTACCGCGAGTTGGGTAAGGTATACGGTTTGCCCAAACGCGAGATTGATATTTTAGCAGACTATCCGCATAAGGCAGATAGGAGAGCGCCTTTAATTGCCCGCATTTTAGAGATTGGCGAGCAGTTGCAAGATTTCCCCAACCACCGTTCTATTCATGCAGGCGGCGTGCTCATTTCTGAAGAACCTATTTTCCAATATTCTGCCCTTGATTTACCTCCCGTAGGCTTACCAACCGTACAATGGGATATGTACATAGCGGAAGATATTGGTTTCGAAAAGTTCGACATTTTGTCGCAACGCGGAATTGGACATATCAAAGATGCTGCCGACTTAGTTTGGAAGAATAAGCGCATCAGGGTGGATGTGCACGATGTGCAAAGTTTTAAAACCGACCCACTCATTAAAGAGCAGCTAAAAAACGCAAACTCCATTGGCTGTTTTTATATTGAAAGTCCTGGCATGCGTGGTTTATTGAAAAAGCTCCACTGCGACACTTACATTCACCTAGTTGCAGCCAGCTCAATTATTCGTCCGGGTGTGGCTAAATCTGGCATGATGAAGGCTTATATTGAGCGCTTCCACAATCCAAATAGCATCAATTACCTTCATCCGGTAATGAAAGAACAGCTAGAAGAAACATATGGCGTAATGGTGTTTCAAGAAGATGTACTGAAAGTTTGTCACCATTTTGCGGGCTTAGATTTGGCCGATGCAGATGTATTGCGTAGGGCCATGAGTGGTAAGTTTAGGT
>JAUYMZ010000144.1 GCA_030699355.1 Bacteroidota bacterium
GAGCAACAAAACCATTTCTACCGGAGCTGATGCTGGAAGCGTAGGTGCTGGAGCTGACATTTATATTGGGAAATCTCAAAATATAACTTTTGGATTATCAGATGTAATTAAATTATTAGATACAGCTACTTGTCGTGTAAAATCTAATGAATTGGGTACTGATGTGTGTACAGGCCCAATTTTAAATGGGTATAGAATTGGTAAAGGCAATGGTTTAACCATGGGTTTGGGTGCCATCAATAGCACGTTTATTTATACGCAAGATGAAATTTTAACTTTGGTAATTCCAGAGCTAGAATTAATTCGTAATCAAGTATTAACTGGCGGCTCGCTTAATGCCCGTGGTGAAAGAAAATATACTCCTGTTTTTAGCAATCCAGATGATCCAGATTTTGCTCGTAAATTTGGTTCAAACAATGATGACCCTATTTGGGGGGCATTGCGTTCTAGTGCTACACCGCTTTTTTCAGAATCATCAGATTTTATAGGCGAAAGTTATATCTTCAATCCAACACATCCTTATGAACAAGATTCTATAAGGTTTTATAATAATCAAATTCGATTGTGGAAGGAAGCTATCGCTAAAAATGAAAGAGAAAAGTATGCTAGTCTCCAGAAAATGGCTGCTAGTGGTGGTTCTAATATTAGTATTGGTAAAGCTGCTTACACCGAAGATTTCTCTGCACAAATTGATGAAACTAGCTCTTCTAGTTGGGAGGTAAATACCAATAGAAGTCTTGCCGGAGAAACAGGATTTGATGTGGATGGTTCTGGATTAAAGCGTTCTTGGTCTCTTACTTTAGATCTTAAGGGGGGTAAGTCTAGCTCTTCTACTACCAGTGTAGTAAATACTTTTAGTTATACGCTTCAAGACGGCGATGACGGCGACTTAATTTCGGTAGATATTGTGGATCCAAAAAGTGGTAACGGACATGTGTTTAAACTTGTAGCTGGCAGAACTTCTTGTCCCTATGAGGGTGAGGAACGGAGCTTGTTTTACAGTCCGCTTAATGATACCATTACTGCAACTACTCTCTTAAGTGAAGGGGTTATCCTTCAAAATGCAACGGCTCAAAATGATTTACCAGTTATAAATGTGCAACAAAGCTCGGTTGTAAATGTGCCTGCCAAAGATCAAGCTGTTTTTGTGGTAGAACTGGGTAATGCCAGTCAGGGAAGGCAAGACCGAACCTATTCTTTTAGAGTTAATCAAGCTAGCAACCCTTATGGCGCTATCATTAAAATTGATGGCCTAGACCCGAATAGAGATTTTGATGTGCCTTTCGGAACCAGCATTCAAAAAACGTTAACGGTTGAACGTGGTCCGGTGCACTACGATTATGATAACATCCAACTAATATTATCTTCCCCATGCGATGGAGACATATTTGATACGGTAAGCATAAGCGCTAAGTTTTTGCCAACGTGTACGGGTGTAAATTTAAAATCGCCAGATGACAGATGGGTTTTAAACAATTCTTTT
>JAUYMZ010000151.1 GCA_030699355.1 Bacteroidota bacterium
CAAGTGAGCATAATATTGTTATCAAATTGGCTATAAATTATAGAACGCAAGTTTGTATTATCGTATTGTACAAGGTAATTCCATAATGTGTTTGGTTCGGCAAAACCTATCTTACAAAGTCCCATTCTGTAGCGAATATAAATAAATTAGTGGTGGTTGTTGCATTTTTTTAACTAGGAAAAAACAATTTACAAGAGACTTACTTTTGAAAAATTTTTATATTTGCAAATAAAATTAAGATGAAAACTAGTTTAGACATCATACAAAATGAGGAAAAGAGGAATAAAGTGAAGTTTTTTGCTTTTATAATCCCAGAATTTGCTCGTGCTTATAAGATGGATAAACAAAAAGCATATCTATACCTAAAAGCCTATGGTGGATTAGATTTTTTATTTGAAAATTGGTGGGCTTTGCATACAGATAATCCATTATATGCCGTTCGTGACATGTTTGATGTTTGTTCTCAAAACGGTGGTTATTTAAAATGAAAGTATAGCTTACAAAATCGTGGAATAAAGTTGATTTAAACGAATTTTCAATTGATGAAGCAATTGCTCAATCTCTTGTAGTCGATTTTGAATTAAATGAACAACAAGCTATCGACATTTATTTTTCGTCTGAAACGTATAAACAACTCATAAACGAAGCCACACAACTTTATAAAAAATCTTGGATTGAAATATACGAATTGTTGCTTTCAGAACTTAAATTAAAGCCAAACAAAGGATAAGGTAGGTTATGGTATCTATTGCGGTAAAGTGGAACACTACCCATTATTGTCCAATTGGTCTAGTAACTAACTCAATTGAAGAAAATATTTTATATACGGAATCCTTCAATATTTGGCCATTTGGAGAATTTGAACATTCAAATTTTATAGAGTAAGCTTGTTTAAAATCCTCAGAATAACAATCAGCAATAAACTACTATTCTTTGCCAGAAAATTTAATCAATTTTTGCCAGCAATAAAGGTGGTCAATTTGCTCCGATATTTTATGGTCAGATACACCGCGATTACCAGCTTCCTTTATTTTCTTTGTTATGGCAATATCTTGATGGCTTGGACTTGGATTACCAGATGGATGATTATGAATTAAAATAATACTTGAAGACAACATGCTTAATGCATGCTTTAAAATAATTTTCACATTATGCCAATAGCAAACTCCATTATCTAAACACGATTCGCAGGATTTCGGGATGGGCAGGATTAAGAAATCCCGGTAATCTTGAAATCTAGTAATCGTGTTCAAACAGTTTCTACATTTAAAACCTAAAAACGATTTCCTTCTCTGGGCAATTTAGTTTATGGCTTTGGCGCGTTTTATTGAAAGTGCAATGAATTAAATTGCTTTGGGTAGGAATGGCATGACACAATAATTGATGAATCACTTTCATTTCATTACCTATGTTTTTGGCACTGCCCTCTAAATAAAACCAAACGGCTTCCTCCTCAATTTCGTAACCAAGGTAGGTAAAATCAATCTCATTCTTTGAAACAAAAACCTGCAAATATTGCTTGGCATACCTGGCCAATAATGAATCGTTGCTTGGAGACTTCTTTTCTAAATTTACCGCCTTCTGCAACCAATGATGCAAACCTTGCTGCAAATCGTCGGTAAAAACTTTGCACGAAACTTGAATCTTTTTGGTTTTTGAATCCACATTTATCTCGGTTACACTGAGGTAAAAGGGATGTTTCGTAACACTAAGCTCAGCATTTAGGATAAACGGCAAGAATAGAAGAAGCAGATGTAAATATTTTTTTTTAGTTTGCACGCTTCAAATATAAAGAACATGAGCGAATTCTGGATATGGTTTGAAACCGGTTTGCAGCATATTGCAGATTATAATGGGTACGACCATATGCTTTTTTTATTGGTACTTTGCGCCCCTTTTACCTGGGCACAAAAAACCAAGTTGTTTTGGCTGGTAAGCTTTTTTACCATTGGCCACAGCATTTCTTTGGGACTAGCAGTATTGGGTTGGTTCAAGCCGCATGTTGCATTGATAGAATTTTTAATTCCCCTCAGCATTTTTTTAACTGCCATTTATAACTTAATTGCACCCATAAATAAACAGGAAATGAGCATGCCAGGTAAATATGCTATAACCCTTTTCTTTGGTATCATTCATGGATTGGGTTTTTCGTTTTTGTTGAGCTCCTTGCTGGGGCCTGGCAAAGGCATTATTTTTCCATTGTTTTCTTTTAATTTGGGATTAGAAATTGGTCAGTTATTAATTGTAGCAGCCCTTATTTTAATAGCTCAATTATGGCAAATGCTTTTGCCAAAAAAAGAAAATATTCGCGTTCAACTTTTCTCAATTATGGGTGCCGTGTTTAGCTTTTGGCTCATGTACACCCGATTTTTAAACTTATATAATTCTTAAACATGACTAAATATTTCCTGTCTTTTTTTCTTTTCGGTTTGAACCTAAGCCTTGTTTCGGGGCAAAATATACGAAACAACCCAAGCTCAAATCATGGTAATAAGTTTGAACAATTGGGCACCATTTTACCCGATGCTAATACTTACAGAACAGCCTCCGGAGCACCGGGCTCTGGCTATTGGCAGCAACAAGCCGATTATAAAATAAATGCTTATTTAGACGAGCAAGATTTGCGTTTACATGGCGACGAAGTAATTACTTACCACAATAATTCGCCAGATGTACTCACCTATTTGTGGTTACAATTAGATGAAAACCAACATCAACCCAATGCAGAATCTAACTTTTTTGATGGCAATCAAGTGTCTACTCCCCTTACTACGGCGCAGCTAGATGGACTAAATCCTAAGAAAAACTTAGATGGATACGGTGTAAATATTTTGGCGGTTACAGATACCCTTGGCAAACCTTTAAAGTATACCATCAATTATACCATGATGCGCATAGATTTGGTAAACCCATTGAAACCTAAACAAAAAATTGCCTTCCGCGTAAAGTGGAATTATAAAATCCCTGAACGCATGAAAATTGGCGGCAGGGGCGGTTATGAGCGATTTGGTTCAGACAGTAATTGCGTTTTTACCATTTCGCAATGGTACCCAAGAATGTGCGTGTATAGCGATTACCAAGGTTGGAACAACAAACAGTTTACCGGAAGAGGCGAGTTCTCGTTGGTGTTTGGAAATTTTGAGGTAAACATGAAAGTGCCGGCCGATCATATTGTGGCCTCTACGGGTACTTGCAGCAATTATAATGAAGTATTAAGTGCGGCTCAATTTGCCCGTTGGAAACAAGCACAAAAAACCATTGCCGACGATAAAAATATTGCCATAGACCCCATAGAAGTAGTAACATTAGAAGAAGCAAAATACCAAGAATTGCATCCAAACAAAGACCTTAAAGCCTACAAAACCTGGAAATATAAAGCACAAAATGTACGCGATTTTGCCTGGGGAAGTTCGCGCAAATTTGTATGGGATGCCCTTTCTGTTCCCATAGAAGGCAAGCAGGTTATGGCCATGAGTTATTATCCCAAAGAAGCCTATATTTTATACAGAAAATACTCTACCAAAACCGTTGCCCATACACTCAGAACTTACTCTAAATTTACCATTCCGTATCCATACCCTGTAGCCATTAGTGTGGAGGCCGCAAGTGGCATGGAGTACCCCATGATATGCTTTAATTTTGGCCGAACCGATGAAGATGGAACCTACGCAGAACGCACCAAATATGGCATGTTGGGTGTAATTATTCATGAAGTTGGACATAACTTTTTTCCCATGATTATTAACAGCGACGAGCGTAATTGGAGTTGGATGGATGAGGGTTTAAATACCTTTGTACAGTTTTTAACAGAGCAAGCTTTCGACAACAATTACCCCAGCAATAGAGGTCCGGCACACAAAATTGTAGACTACATGAAACTGCCCAAAGACCAACTAGAACCTATCATGACCAATAGCGAAAACATCAATCAATTTGGTTCAAACGCTTATGGAAAACCCGCAACGGCCTTAAATATTTTGCGCGAAACGGTAATGGGTAGAGAATTATTTGATTATGCCTTTAAAGAATACTGTAGAAGATGGGCCTTTAAACACCCTGCGCCAGCAGATTTTTACAGAACCATGGAAGATGCCTCAGGCGTTGATTTAGATTGGTTTTGGCGCGGTTGGTTTTACGATATAGAACCTGTAGATATTGCTTTAGATAGTGTGGTGGTATTTCAGGCAGCAGTGCCACAAA
>JAUYMZ010000157.1 GCA_030699355.1 Bacteroidota bacterium
TCAAAATCCCATTTTAGGAAAAATAAAATTTATAATCACCAAATTCATATAGTATTTGGTGATTATAATCGCCAAATTATATATGAATTTGGTGATTACAATTCTAAAAAATATTTATATTTGCAGTATGACCATGATTAATAGGATATTGCAAGAAAAGATAAAGGAAAAGCTATTTAAGAAAAAAGCTATCCTCATTTTAGGTCCTAGACAAGTAGGCAAAACAACCCTCATTTATTCAATTTTAGAGGGTCGCGATTTTCTGTTTTTGGATGGAGATGATGCCTCAGTGAGGCAAATATTCGAGAATATAAATACCTTTCAATTAAAACAATTAATAGGACCTAATAAGATTATATTTATTGACGAGGCACAACGTATACCTGAAATTGGATTGAGTGCAAAAATCATAACCGACCAATTCAAAGATGTTCAACTTATACTAAGTGGGTCTTCAGCTCTTGAAATAAATAATAAAACCCAAGAAGCACTCACAGGTAGAAAATGGGAATACAATTTATACCCAATTTGCTGGCAAGAATTTGAAAGTACTTTTGGTTACCTAGAAGCAGAAAAACAACTGGAACATAGATTAATATTTGGCATGTACCCTGATGTTATTTCCGGGAATCATGAGGAACACAAAATTTTAAAAGATTTAACAAATAGCTATTTGTATAAAGATGTATTGAGTCTAACTGGACTTAGAAAGCCAGAAATATTAGAAAGGCTACTGGAGGCTTTAGCATTGCAAATAGGTAGTGAGGTTTCATACAATGAACTTTCAAATTTATTAGGAATAGATAAAGGCACCGTTATTAAATATATAGATATATTAGAAAAGGCATTTATTATTTTTGAACTGCGAAGCTTTAATAGGAACCAACGAAATGAGATAAAAAACAATCGCAAAATTTATTTTTATGATAATGGAGTAAGAAATATTATCATCAATAATTTAAATTCAATTTCCCAAAGAAACGACAAAGGGGCCCTTTGGGAGAATTTTTTAATTTCTGAGCGAATTAAAATGCAGGCGTATCATCAAATATACACTAAAAACTATTTTTGGCGAACCACAATTAAACAAGAAATTGATTGGATAGAAGAGGTGAATGGAGTTATAGATGCCTTTGAGTTTAAATGGAAAAATAAAACCACCCAAAAAATTCCAACTGTTTTTAAGGAAACCTATGGGGCTTCAGGTAAATTTATAGACCGCAGCAACTTCAGAGAATTTATATGCAAGGAATAAGAAGTATATGGGAATAGTTCTTTAGTTTTGTAGGCAAAAATAAAAACATGGCAAGCAACCTAAAAAACCTATCAGAAACCAACCTTGAAAAAAGCAGTCAGTTTAAAAAATGGCACATTGGATTGGTAGTTGCAGATTGGAATCCGAGTATTACGCATGCCATGCGCGATGCCGCTCTGAGCTTTTTAAAAGAAAAGGGAATAAAGAATTCGCACCTACATGTGCATGCCGTTCCTGGAACTTTTGAGCTCCCGCTAGGCGCACAATATTTGGCACTTCAAGAAAAAATGGATGCCATTATCAGCATTGGATGTGTTATTCAAGGCGAAACCCGACATTTTGATTTTATCTGCGATGCTTGTGCCCATGGCATAACCCAAGTAGGTTTAAAATTTAACATGCCGGTAATATTTGGCGTGCTTACTACCCAAACCCTAGAACAAGCGCAGGATCGCGCGGGTGGCAAACATGGAAACAAAGGCATAGAAGCCGCAGAAACAGCGCTTAAAATGCTTCAATTACGTGATGCTATTTGATAGAAAAATGCTTTGTGTTATGTTTGAACCAATAATTATTCAATGAACATCCGTAAATATATTGTGATTGTCTTTTCTATACTCGCTGTTGGCGCATGTAAGAAAGGATTTGAGGGCACTGCCAAAATTCCTGCCCCTCCCGAAACCTATATGGCCGTGAGCAAAATTGAACGAAGTGGAGAGAACAGACTTACTACTTTGGTAGAAGCAAACTGGTGGGCCGTTTCGGATGGTGGCTTTATTAAAGGCTATGAAATTTCAACGGATAACCAACAAACCTGGCAATATACAAGTAGGCAAGATAGTAGCTTTTTGTTAAAAATACCTCCTGGTCAGGATAGTGCAGATATTGCCATTTATGTAAGAGCTATCGACCATTTGGGTCAAACCGACCCCACTCCTGCCTCTACCTTATACCCTATTAAAAACTCTAAGCCAGAAGTTAGGTTTATTTTTTCTAGTCCTATTGCAGGCATTCCTTCTCAAAATCCAGTAAATATTTTTCCTGTTTTAAAATACAATATTTTTGGAGAAGACCCAGATGGAAGCGATGATATCTTTCAATACGAATTGTTTTTGAATGATACCACCAGTCAACCCTACTTATTGCCAGCCAATACCAGCTCCTTTTTGATGGTGGCCAATACCCCAAAAGCAAACAACAGTGATTGCAAAATATACATTAATGGAAGCAACAACGCACTAAGTTTACCTGTAAACGGATTGCAATTACAAGCCAACAATGTGTTGTATATTAGAGCGGTTGATAAAGCATTATCTAGGTCCAATTTTGTGGCAACACCCAGCATTTGGGTTAAAAAAGTAAGCAGCGATATTTTGCTTGTAAACGCTTATACCAGCAATAAAATCTTTGTTCAAAATTTTTATACCAGCAACCTAAGCAAGATTGGCGTAAGCAGCTTTGACACCCTGCAAGCAACAGAAGTAGTAGATAATAATTTCACGCAATTACAACCCGATTTTCAGGCACAAAACAAAGTGTTTGGCTTCTTTAAAAAGATTGTTTGGTTTGGGGACGATGCCAGTTTTTCTTTCTCGTACGGACAAAGAACAACGACTGATTTTTTTAATAATGGCGGACAATTTTTTATGGCGGTTGCTATTAATTCTAACTTTGATCCCTTATCCAATTTTTTAGATTGGACACCCATAAAAAGTTTAATCAATCCGCCGGCAGCGAGCGTGTTTAGGGTAAATATTAATGCCTTGGTTCAGCCAGTAAAAAGCAATTGGCCCACCTTAAAATCTACCGCTATTATTGCCAGTGCTAGGCCGTTTGAGTTGTTAGAAAACACCCCTGCCATTGGCTATGATTCGGTATATTTTGGAGGAATTATTGAAAGCAAAACAGGCTTACCACCCATCCCTTGGTTAGGCAAATCGGCGGTAATTGCTAAGCGATTTAACCTAAGTAATAATCAAACGAATTTTGTAATTAGCAGCTTGCCTTTGGAGCGATTTAATGGCAACAATAATATGGATAGCCTATTTTTAAAGATATTTAAAGAGGAGTTGCAGTTTTAATGAAACGCAAACTGGTAATTTTCGCGAGTGGTAGCGGCAGCAATGCGGTAAATGTTTGTGAGCAATTTAAGTTGAACCCAAACATAGAAGTAAGCGCCTTGTTTTGCAATAACCCACAAGCGGGGGTTATACCCAAAATGAAAGCTTATGGTGTTCCCGTGGAATTGTTTACCCGCAGCGAATTTAATTCAGAATCACACTTTTTAGAACGCCTTAAACCCTACCAAGCCGATCTTATTGCTTTGCTTGGATTTTTATGGAAAGTGCCGCCTTTTTTGGTTCAGGCCTACCCCAAAAACATAATTAACCTGCACCCTGCTTTATTACCCAAATATGGCGGTAAAGGCATGTATGGCCATTACGTGCATGAGGCTGTAAAAGCTGCGAATGAAAGCGAAACAGGTATTACCTTGCATTGGGTAAATGCCCACTATGATGAAGGTGAAATAATAGCACAATTTAAATGCCCTTTAAATTCATTTGATACCGCAGAAACGATTGCGCATAAGATTCATGGCTTAGAACAATTGCATGTTCCAAGCGTAATTGCCGAGATTTTAGAAAAAGCTGTTTAGTAGAATTTTTTTTATTATTTTTTCTGAACCAAAATAGCTTTTTATAGTGCAGGTTTACTACCTTTGCGGCCTTTAAATCTCACTACATGCAGACGCAACAAAAAATCTCAAATGCCTTAATTTCAGTTTTTTATAAAGATGGCTTGGCTCCCATAGTTCAAACGCTTCACCAATTGGGCGTTACCATTTATTCTACCGGAGGCACCCAAGCATTTATTGAAGATTTGGGAATACCTGTAATACCTGTAGAGAAAATTACGGGGTATCCAAGTATTTTAGGCGGACGAGTGAAGACATTGCACCCTAATATTTTTGGTGGCATTTTGGCGAGGAGAGAGCTTACACAAGACATGGAAGAGATTGCTACTTACCAAATTCCTTTATTTGATTTGGTGATGGTAGATTTATATCCGTTTGAAGAGACCTTAATAAACACTACAGATGAAACAAGCATCATAGAAAAAATTGACATTGGTGGTGTTTCATTGATAAGAGCTGCAGCCAAAAATTTTAAGCATAGCTTAATTGTTTCGCATGTACAACAATATGCCGCCTTGCAAACCATATTAAGTGAACAAGCTGGCGAAACCACTGTAGAAACCCGCAAAAAATTTGCAGCATTAGCTTTTAGTGTCACCTCACATTACGATACGGCCATTGCCAATTATTTTCAATCGGGGCAAAACCAAATGGCATTTAAGGTAAGTTATGATCATGGAAGCAGCTTAAGGTATGGAGAAAACCCACATCAAAAAGGTTTTTACTTTGGACACTTAAACGATTTTTTAAGCGTATTACATGGCAAAGAATTATCTTATAATAATCTATTAGATGTAGATGCAGCGGCCAATTTACTGGCAGATTTTACAGAACCTACGGTAGCCATTATTAAACACAATAATCCTTGTGGCGTGGCCTCAAGAGCCAATATTTTAGCAGCATGGAAAGATGCCTTAGCGGGTGATCCAGTTTCGGCATTTGGCGGTATTATTGCCCTGAACCAACCTGTAACTTTGGCGCTAGCACAAGAAATGGATAAAATATTTTTAGAAGTTTTAATTGCACCTGCGTATGATGCCGATGCCTTAGTGCTTTTAAAAGGAAAGAAAAACCGCATTTTATTACAACAAAAAGGCATGTTACCGAGCACACAAACCATTCGCTCTGTTTTAAACGGCGTATTGGTTCAGGATAGAGATGTAAAGGTAGTTAGCCATGCCGATTTAAAATTGGTAACAAGCAAAGCTGCCAATGAAAGCGAAATGGAAGACCTATTATTTGCCGATAAAATTGCAAAACATACCAAATCAAATACCATTGTATTGGTGAAGAACAAACAACTTTTAGGGATTGGGTGTGGACAAACATCTAGGGTTGATGCTTTAAAACAAGCCATTGCCAAGGCACAAGGATTTGGATTTGATTTACAAGATGCCTCTATGGCCAGTGATGCTTTTTTCCCTTTTCCAGATTGTGTAGAAATAGCGCAGCACGCTGGAATTAAAACGGTTATTCAACCAGGAGGTTCTATCAAAGATGATGCTTCTATTGCCTATTGTGAAGCCCAACAAATGCCTATGTATTTTAGTGGATTCAGACATTTTAAACATTAATTATAAACAATACCTTCTTTTAATTAAAATAATACTATTTTGCAAGGGAAACAACTTTGTTTAGGAGAAAAAGAATTTCATGGGCGCATTTAGCTTTTTAACACAAGATTTAGCCATTGACCTTGGTACGGCCAACACGCTAATTATACATAAAGACCAAGTAGTGGTTGATGAACCATCTATTATTGCTATTAACCGCAGAAACGGAAACGTAATTGCAGTAGGTAGTCAGGCACAACAAATGCATGGTAAGGTGCATGAAGATATCAAAACTATTCGTCCGCTAAAGGATGGTGTTATTGCAGATTTTCAGGCAGCAGAGCATATGATTAGGGGCATGATAGACATGATACCTAAAACCAGTAAGCTTATTAAGCCACAACAACGCATGGTAATTTGTATCCCATCTGGCATTACCGAAGTAGAGAAAAGAGCGGTAAAAGATTCGGCCGAAAGAGCAGGTGCCAAAGAAGTTTACCTTATTCACGAACCGATGGCAGCAGCTATTGGTATTGGTATAGACGTGTTTGAACCAATGGGCAATATGATTATTGATATTGGCGGTGGAACTACAGAAATTGCGGTTATTGCCTTAGCGGGTATTGTTTGCGATCAATCTATACGCGTGGCAGGGGATGAATTTACCGAAGACATTTTAGACTACATGCGCAGGCAACACAACCTTTTGGTGGGTGAAAGAACTGCCGAAAGAATTAAAATAGAAGTAGGTGCTGCCTTGCCAGAATTAGATAATCCACCACCAGATTTTGCAGTAAATGGGAGAGATTTAATGACTGGTATTCCAAAACAAATTACAGTTAGCTACTCAGAAATTGCTTCGGCTTTAGATAAATCTATTTCAAAAATTGAAGAAGCTATTTTAAGGGCGCTAGAATTAACGCCACCCGAGTTATCAGCAGATATTTACTCCACTGGATTATATTTAACAGGCGGTGGTGCGTTGTTGAGAGGCTTAGATAAACGGATTGCAACCAAAACCAAACTACCTGTGCATGTTGCAGAAGACCCGCTTAGAGCAGTAGTTAGAGGCACTGGTATGGCATTAAAGAATTTGAGCAATCATAAATTCTTAATGACATAGTAATACAATTTGGTTCGAACCGAAGCTTTGAAAAGAATTAAAAGAAGACATGAGAAACCTAATATTCTTTTTTTATAAATACTATACTTTCATACTCTTCTTTACCCTTGAGTTGTTCTCTTTTGTGGTAATTTACCAATATAATCATTATCAACGAGCGAGCTTTTTAAATTTTACAGGAGGCATGGCAAGTGGTTTTTATGAAACGGTAAATAGCACCACCAATTATTTTGGCTTGCGCAATATGAATGATAGTTTAATGGCTGAAAATGCCCGATTGCGTTCGCAAATGATAAATGCCTACTACCAGAATGGCTTTACCCAAACCTCCATCAACGATACTTTATATAAACAACAATATGAATATATCTCTGCCAATGTGGTAAACAATTCTGTTGGTAAAAGAAATAATTATATCACCATAGACAAGGGCAAGTTGCATGGCATAAAACCCGACATGGGCGTAATTGGCAGCAATGGAGTGGTGGGAATTGTAACGAGTGTTTCAGACCATTTTTCTACCATACGTTCTGCCTTAAATGCCAATACCAAAATTAGCTGTATGATTCAAAAGAACAATGCTTTTGGCTCACTAGAATGGAACGGTGACGACCCCAAATTTTCGAGCTTAAAATATGTAAACAAACATGTACCTGTAAACTCAAACGATGAGGTGGTAACGAGTAATTTCTCGATGCTGTTTCCGCAAGGATTGCCAGTGGGTAAAGTTTATGCCCACAGTATTGAGGCAGGAGATAATTTTCATGCCATTAAAGTTGAATTGTATACCAATTTTTCTACCCTCAAAAATGTGTATGTTATTCGCAATATTTTCAAAGAAGAACAAGAAGAACTTCAAAATAGCTTAAAAGGTGATCATTGATATTTTTAAATATATAGGTCGATTTGTTTTCATTATTTTGATTCAAATTTTAGTAATCAATAATATTGAATTGGATACTTATATCAATCCGTATATATACATTATCTTTATTTTAACACTGCCCGTAACCATGAAACCTTGGCTTGTTGTGAGCCTCGCTTTTTTTACGGGAATGGTGATGGATACTTTTAGCAGCACGCCTGGCTTACACATGGCTGCTGCGGGTTTCATTGGATATTTTAGGAAATTTTATTTAGAATTTGCATGTAGTAAAGAAGATTTTGAAAAGCAAATAACGCCTTCTATTTCCAAAAAAGGTTTTGCTTGGTTCACCCTATATACTTTTCTGCTTACCTTACTTCACCACACTGTTTTATTTTACCTCGAAATTTACAGCCTGAGCGAGTTCTTTAGAACTTTCTTTAGAATTTTAGCCAGTACCTCTTTTAGTGTTTTAATTATTGTAGTGAGTCAGCTTTTATTTTACCGTAAAAAGGAAGAAAGGTAAATGAATAGTAGCGTAAAACAGAAAACCCTGCTCATTATTTTTATAAGTGTGGCATTCATCTACATTGTAAGGCTCTTCTATTTACAGGTAGTAGATACAAGTTATGTGTTTTTTGCCCAAAACAATGTGTTACAAGAACAAACCATTTACCCCGCTCGCGGATTAATCTATGATAGAAAAGGAGAACTTTTGGTATATAACGATGCTATTTATGATTTATCTGTTATTCCAGATCAAGTAAGAAATTTAGACACTACCGAGTTTTGTAAAGTTCTCAATATCTCTAAGGAAGAGTTTCTTTCTACTTTTGCCAGGTTAAAAAGACAAAAAGGTTATAGTAAATGGAAGCCGATTGTTTTTCAAAGGCAAATTACCATTCCTACTTATGCAGCCTTTCAAGAAAAGCTATTCGATTTTCAAGGATTTTTTGTAGAGGTACGAACCGATAGAAAATATAAACACAGCAACGCTGCACATGTTATGGGTTATATTGGTGAGGTAACAGATAGAGACATTGAAAAAAGTGATGGCTACTACAGAATGGGCGATTTTATGGGTATTAGTGGGGTTGAACGCATTTATGAAAAGGAATTAGGCGGTATAAAAGGAACGCGTTATGTATTGGTTGATAGTAAAAATAGAACCCAAGGTAGGTATAAAAACGGCGAATTTGATACGGCTGCCATAGCTGGTAAAGATATTCACCTTAGCATAGACCAAGAATTACAGGCATTGGGTGAGGCTTTATTGCAAAACAAAACAGGCAGTGTTGTTGCCATTGAACCTAGAACAGGAGAGGTATTAGCCTTGGTTAGTTCTCCTTCCTACGACCCCAATTTAATGGTGGGAAGAGAGCGTGGTAATAGATACATGGAGCTGCTTAAAGACCCAAGCAAGCCCCTTTTTAATAGACCAATCTCGGCACCCTACCCGCCAGGTTCTATTTTTAAGGTAATTGTTGGTTTAATGGGTCAGCAAGAAAAAGTACTTTTTCCAAACACCTCTTACGGTTGTAATCACGGATATCTATTTGTAGGCTGTCACCCACATGGCTCTCCCCTTGCTTTAAGAGGCGCCATTGCCGTTAGTTGTAACGCCTATTTTTGTCAGGTTTACAGAAGCATTGTAAATAATCCTAGATATAAACATGTAGAAGATGCTTACACAGAATTTTACAAACATGCTTACAGTTTTGGGATGGGCCATGCATTAGGAATAGATTTATTTGGAGAAGGACAGGGCGTGCTAAAAAAAGCTACCTACTTCGACAAAATTTATGGCAGGCATCGTTGGCAAGCTTTAACTACCATTTCGATGGGAATTGGGCAAGGCGAGTTAGGTATTACTCCTTTACAAATGGCAAATGCCACAGCAGCCATTGCCAATAGAGGCTATTTTTATACTCCGCATATTGTAAAGAAGATAAACAATAGGGCCAATCCAAATCCCAAATACACCACCAAAAATTGGACAACCATAGATACCGGCTATTTTCCCGTTGTGATAGAAGGGATGCATGATGTAATTGAAAATGGAACGGCGCGAATTGCTAAAATTCCGGGTATAGAAATTTGTGGTAAAACAGGAACGGCGCAAAATCCGCATGGAAAAGACCACTCCATTTTCTTTGCTTTTGCCCCCAAAAATAATCCTAAAATTGCCATTGCTGTGGTGGTAGAAAACTCTGGTTTTGGTGCTACTTGGGCAGCACCTATTGCCAGCTTAATGATGGAACAATACCTTACAGGCAAGCACGATACCCGCAAAGCATTATTAGAAAGAATGTTGAACGGAAACTTAACTCATAGAAATGATAGCGCCAGATTCAAAACCAAGTAGAATTGATTGGATAACCTTAGTGCTCTATTATTTTTTAGTAATAGTTGGATTACTTTGTGTGTATGCATCTGTTTACAAAGAAACCAATCCAAATATCTGGGATACCTCAGAAAACTATGGGCGTCAACTTATCTGGATTGGCATTTCATCCTTTATAGGTTTAATGATTTTGTTGATAGATGAAAAGTTTTTCTTTGCCTTTGCCTATCCAATTTATGGGATTAGTGTGCTCTTGCTATTAGCAGTTTTAGTAGCAGGAACTACGGTAAAAGGCTCTTCGAGTTGGATTGAGATTGGTAGCTTTAGAATGCAACCCGCCGAATTTGCAAAGTTTGGTTCAGCCCTTGCCTTAGCTAGGTATCTAAGTGGCTATAACGTGCAATATGAAAAAGACAAAAAAGTACAATTGATAAGTGCTGGCATTATTTTACTGCCAATGATTATCATTTTACTTCAAAACGAAACGGGCTCTACCCTTGTGTTTACCTCTTTTATATTTGTATTGTACCGCGAAGGTTTGCCAGGCTGGATATTGTTTGCTGGTT
This sequence comes from Bacteroidota bacterium, assembly GCA_030699355.1. GTDB lineage: Bacteria > Bacteroidota > Bacteroidia > UKL13-3 > UKL13-3 > B1. The sequence continues at coordinate 10,402 of JAUYMZ010000157.1, forward strand.
TTGTTCTAGTTGTTTTAGCTGTTTTAGCCTTGCTGGTTTCGCCAGTTTATATAATTATTGGTCTGACCCTATTAGCCGCTCTATTTTTATATTTTGTAAGAAGAACCAACCAACTTATTTTAATAACGGTGGGAGCCGTTATTTTGGCTGGCTTAATGGTAAGTAGTATTGATTATGTTTTTGAAAATGTAATGCAGCCACACCAACGTACCCGTATCAATGTTTTATTGGGCAAAGAAGTAGATATTAAAGGGGCTGGTTACAATGTGCAGCAATCTAAAATAGCCATTGGAAGTGGCGGCTTATGGGGCAAAGGTTTTTTACAAGGCACCCAAAACAAGTTTAGGTTTGTACCCGAGCAAAGCACCGATTTTATCTTTTGTACCATAGGCGAAGAATTTGGATTTGTTGGCTCACTTATCTTTATTGGCTTATACATATTTTTGCTTTACCGACTCTTAATGATGGCAGAGCGGCAACGACAAAAATTTAATCGAATTTATGGCTACAGTGTGGTAAGTATTTTATTCTTTCACTTTGTAATTAATGTGGGCATGACCCTAGGCATTATGCCTGTAATTGGCATTCCGCTACCTTTTATAAGTTACGGAGGTTCGGCATTATTAAGCTTCACCATTTTGCTCTTTATTTTTATCCGCTTAGATGCCAACCGCGTTAACGAGTTGCGCAATTTTTCTTAACTATGAATGTATTGTTGGAGCAGATTTAAAAAATCTTCACGACTTATTTCTCTTGCCCCTAAAGTGATTAAATGCGAAGTTGTTTGCTGGCAATCTATCACCTTTATTCCCTCTTGCATGGCGTGTAAGCAAAAATAAATTAAGGCGGCTTTGCTGGCATTGCTTACCAAACTAAACATGCTTTCGCCAAAGAAAACCTTACCCAATTGAATGCCATAAAATCCTCCAACCAATTCATTTTTTTCCCAAACCTCAACAGAGTGTGCCAAGCCCAAATGATGCATTTGTGTGTAAGCCTCAACAATCTCTTGGCTGATCCAAGTGCCTTGCTGCTCTTTTCTATCTTGCCTACAATGCTCAATTACCGATTGAAATTGTTGGTTAATAGAATAAGAAAACACGCCCTTTTTGAGCACTTGTTTCATACTTTTGCTTACTTTTATTTCAGACGGAAACAACACCAATCTTGGATTTGGATGCCACCACAAAATAGGGTCTTCTTCATTATACCAAGGATAAGCCCCAATTTGATAGGCATTAACTAAAGTTTGAGGTTCTAAATCTCCGCCCACGGCCAACAAGCCATCCTCATCTGCCAAACTAGGATGCGGAAAAATACCATTAAATACAAAATGCATCGGCTAATATTGATTCATTTTTAATTCCCCTACTCCACATAAAAAGGCAATGAAACAGTTTGGTT
>JAUYMZ010000160.1 GCA_030699355.1 Bacteroidota bacterium
TCAAAATAAAATATTGCAGGTAAAAAACATTGAGGTGGTGCAGGCTAAAGAAGCAGCCGAAGAAGCGTACAATGTAAAATCTCAATTTATTTCTACCATTAGTCACGAAATTAGAACGCCATTAAATGCCATTGTGGGTGTAGCTAATTTATTGCAAATGTCTGAACCAAGTCCAAACCAATCGGAAAATTTTAATATTCTGAAAATTAGTAGCGATAATTTGATGCACCTCGTAAACAATATTCTTGATTTTAGTAAAATGGAATCGGGGAAATTGCAATTAGAAACCATCGATTTTAACTTAAGGGATTTGGTTTTAGATGTGAAGGAATTATTTTCTATAAAAGCGACAGAAAAGGGGATTGAATTGCTGGTTAATATCGATTCTAAAATACCAAATGTGCTCAAAGGCGATCCGCTCAGGATTAACCAGCTATTAATAAATTTGGTTAATAATGCCATTAAATTCACAGAAACTGGGTTTGTAAAGCTAGAGGTAAATATGCAACTGTCTACAATAAATCATGCCTTGGTTTATTTTTCAATTACAGATACTGGCATTGGTATTCCAATTGCTAAGCAAGGCGCAATATTTAATAGTTTTACACAAGCAGATTCTAATACCACCCGTAAGTTTGGAGGCACAGGATTGGGCTTGTCTATTTGCAAAAGAATATTAGATAATTTGCACAGCAAGCTTCAAGTAGATAGCGTTGTGGGCAAAGGCTCCAAGTTTTCTTTTACCATTAATTTCGAGGTAAGTAGAAATGCCTCCTTTGGAAAAAGTTCGGTAACAGCTTCTTTTGAAAATTCTATACAAGGAAAACGGGTACTCGTAGTAGAAGACAATATGATGAATGTAATGGTAATTCGTCAGTTTTTGCACAAATGGGGTGTTATTACAGAAATTGCCCTCAACGGTAAAGAAGGAATTAGCAGGTTAGAAGAGGCCAATTACGATGCCATACTAATGGATATTCACATGCCAGAAATGGATGGCATTGAAGCCACTAAGCTCATTCGAAAGATGGAGAATCCTCGCAAACGGAATATCCCAATAATAGCGCTCACCGCCGAAAACGAAATGCAGTTCCGCCAAAAAGTATACGAGGTTGGCATGAATGATTATATCTTCAAACCGTTTAACCCCGATGATTTAAAAGAGCGATTAGGCTATGCATTGTTTAACTCCCACAAGAGAAACGCACAGCAACCCGTTTAAAGGATTTTATCTGATAGTTTTGACTATTTGTAATTTTATAAGCAAATTGATATATTTGATTATATATGCTACCTTATGAAAAAGTTTGTTGGCCTTGGTTTGTTAAATTTGATATTAATGTTTGTTAGTTCAGGTTTTGCTCAAACGTTAACACTTCCCATAGAGATTGATTTGTCAAATTTTGAGGTGTATAAACTTGATAACAGATATATTACCTGCAAGTCAAATAACTCCATAAAGTACATTCAAGGAAATGTAAAAACTGGGGAAATTGTGAGGCAATTTAAATACAATTCTGAATTTGATAAATTGTTTTTTGAGCATTATTTTAAAGATTCGGGTTCCGTTTTTACAAATACAAATCAATTTTTAAATCAAGTAAGAGCAAATCAAAAGCTAGTTCAATTTCATAATGTATATATTGATTCTCTGGGAGAAATATACTATTTTGTTGAAGGGAAAAAAATAGATTCACATGCATCTGGAAATTTAGATTCTGCAGTATTAAATTCCTTTTGTGCGATTTTTACCATAGGAAATGATGGGAAATTCAAAAAATTCTATCCTATTTATGTTTCAAATTTTGATTCAAAATATGTTCTAAATTTTACTGGTGATTTTTGGGTTACGGGAAATGATTTTTACTTAAGTATTCGCAAAAATTCAATCGAATCGAAAGAGAATTATTTTATTTCCCATTGGAAATATGATGGAAGGGAAATTTTGCCAATTCAAATTGTACCTTTAGAGTTGCCTTTTTATCACCTTCAGGCAAACTTAAATTATGGCTTGCAAAGGTATATTTTAAAAGAACCATATTTTATGTTTTACACCTGTCCTACACTTTATAATTTACATAATTTAACTAGCAAAAACATACAAGGTGAGATGGCATTATTGCCAGATTTTTCTGGTTTACAAAAGGGAAATATGTTTTCAATAAATTACACTGTTTGTGATTTTTTTATTCATAATGATAATCTAAAACTTATTACTAGATTTAAAAATGTGTTTTATTTGTTAGAGTATGATTTGAAAAAGAATACATTGATAAAAAAGAAGGAATTCAAAGATATAGGTATTCGAGATTTGTATAGGTTTCCTTTTTTTAGTGAAAAAGGCGAAGTCATACTAGTTCAAAAGAACCCTCAACAAATAAAGTTTTTGAAAAAAATATAAATATGAAAATCATGAAAAATATAGTGCTATGTATCTTGGCCGCATTTTGTTTGGTAAATTGTAAGAAGACGGAAGTTTCAATGACGGAGCAAGAAAAACCTCAAACTAATTACCAAATATTAGTTCAAAATAAATGGAAAATTGCTTCAGATTGGATCACCACGGAAACGGAAAGTTACGATGCTTTTAAAAATGTAGATACCTTCCATAAAGATAATTGGTTTGTTTTTAATTCGGATAGTTTAATGGTTCAATATACTGGCCTGTTAAAATGCAATGCTAGCGAAGCAGAGAGTTTAACCATTGGTAAATGGCAGGTTTCGTCCGATTTTAAAACGTTTTCTTATTCTCCTATTTCTGGGCAGCAAAAAGTTGTATTTGAAGTAAAGGAAATCAATAACAATGTTTTGTTATTAGAATCTAAAGACCAAATACCAGGTTTAAAAATGACGCGTTTATTGAGGTATGTAAGCTTGTAAAGGGATGAATAGATATATTTAAACTTTATGAATTAGTTCAAAGCAGTTTTAATGATATCTTTTTTTATTTCTTCCCAATTTTTTGGTTCAATCATCTGTGGCGAAGTTTCTAAATCTGCATCGTCAAAATACATTAAGCTTTTTCTTACGAGGAATTCTGAGCCGTCACTATATTTGGCGTTGTAGAAAGTTAATAATTCTGAAAAGGAAAATTCTTTTAGTAAGAAATATAGATCGATAAAATCTTTTTTACAGCCTCTACCTCCAATGGCATTTAATTTCATAGCAGCAATATCTTCTTTCGAAATTAAACGAATTCCTTCTATTGTTTTAATAGGCTTTAATAAGGGATAACTATAGTTTACAAAATCTACTTTAATTCCATTTATAGACAGAATCAAGATGTTTTTTGATTTTTTTATTAATTGAACTGAGCCAAAGGGTTTGAGGGTTTTAATAATCTGTTCAGAATTTATTTCAGCGTTTCCAAACAAATCAATATCTACAGACAATCAATGGCCAATTTGCAGGGCAAGCGATGTGCCGCCAACTAAATTAAAATACTCAAATTCTTCCTGTTCCATCAGGAATTTCAGGAGCTCCAGAAGCTTGGGTTCAACCAATTTTGTTTGTAACATCTGAATGCTGTTTTTTCAATATTAAAAAATTGAGATAAAAAGGCTAAAGTAACTTTATCTAAAACCCGTATGTTAATAACTACATTTTTAATCTCCTCTTTTGATTTGATGAAATCCAATTCAGCCTTATCCGTACCCCGAAAAAATGTGTCGAAAAATCTGAAATGTTAAATTTGTTTTACATGAATTCAATATTTGTAGATTTTCGAATTTAGATTTTCGGATTTCGAATTTTTCCTCCCCTACATATTCCTTCTATACTGACCACCCACCTCAAACAAAGCTTGGGTTATTTGTCCTAATGAGCAGTATTTTACGGTTTCCATTAAGGCTTCAAAAATGTTTTGATTATGAATGGCAACATGTTGCAAGCGTTTTAACATCTCTGCTCCTTTATCTTCATTCATCTTCTTCAATTCATTTAACCTGCTAATTTGAAATTCTTTCTCTTCAGTGGTAGAACGAATAACCTCTTTCGGCAATACTGTTGGCGAGCCTTTAGACGATAAGAAGGTGTTTACGCCAATAATTGGAAACTCTCCGGTATGCTTTTGCATTTCGTAGAACATACTTTCTTCCTGAATTTTATTGCGTTGGTACATGGTTTCCATCGCACCCAAAACACCACCTCTTTCGGTAATTTTATCAAACTCCGTTAATACAGCCTCTTCTACTAAATCGGTAAGTTCTTCAATGATAAATGCGCCTTGTAAAGGATTTTCATTTTTGGCTAAACCCAATTCGCGGTTAATGATTAACTGTATAGCCATAGCCCTACGAACCGATTCTTCGGTAGGTGTAGTAATAGCTTCATCGTACGCATTGGTGTGAAGGCTATTGCAATTATCGTAAATGGCATACAAAGCCTGTAAGGTAGTGCGTATATCGTTAAAGTCAATTTCTTGCGCATGCAAGCTTCTACCACTGGTTTGGATATGGTATTTTAACATCTGACTGCGTTCGTTGCCACCATATTTTAACTTCATGGCTTTGGCCCAAATTCTTCTGGCAACTCTTCCAATTACTGCATACTCTGGGTCTATACCATTAGAGAAGAAGAAAGATAAATTAGGTGCAAAATCATCAATATTCATTCCTCTGCTGAGGTAATATTCTACAAAGGTAAATCCGTTCGAAAGGGTAAGTGCCAATTGGGTTATTGGGTTGGCACCCGCTTCAGCAATGTGGTATCCACTGATAGAAACAGAGTAGAAATTGCGTACGCCTTCGTTAATAAAATATTGCTGCACATCGCCCATAACACGCAAGCTAAACTCAGTAGAAAAGATACAGGTATTTTGCGCTTGGTCTTCTTTTAAGATGTCGGCCTGAACCGTTCCCCTCACTTGCTTTAAGGTGTCTTTCTTTATTTTTTGATATACTTCTGCCGGCAATACCATATCGCCTGTTACGCCCAAAAGCATCAATCCTAAACCATCATTGCCTTCTGGTAATGGCTCGTTGTAGGTTGGTCTGGCCATACCTTTAGCTTGGTATATGGCCTCAATTTTGGCGTTAATTTCTTCTTCTAATCCGTTTTGCTTGATATAAATCTCACATTGTTGGTCGATGGCTGCATTCATAAAAAAAGCACAGATAATCGCAGCCGGACCATTAATCGTCATGGAAACAGAGGTCTTAGGGTCAGCCAAATTAAACCCAGAATATAGTTTTTTTGCCGCATCTAAACTCCAAACGCTCACGCCCGAATTGCCAATTTTTCCATAGATATCGGGTCTATGATCAGGGTCGTTACCATACAAAGTAACAGAATCAAAGGCAGTGCTTAAACGTGCAGCTGGCATGCCTAAGCTTACATAGTGGAAACGTTTATTGGTTCGCTCCGGACCACCTTCTCCGGCAAACATTCTGGTTGGGTCTTCGCCTTCTCTCTTAAAAGGATAAATGCCCGAGGTATAGGGAAATTCTCCAGGGAAGTTTTCTTTTAAAGCCCAAATTAAAATATCGCCCCAGCCTTTAAACTTGGGCACTGCTACTTTTGGTATTTGCGAATGTGAAAGCGATTCTGAATGTGTTTTTATCTTTATTTCTTTGTCGCGCACCTTAAAAATATAGTACTCATTTTTGTATAAATTGAGTTTGTCTTCCCAAGTTTCTAGAATAATTTTATTGCGCGGGTCTAGGTCTAAGGCAACTTGGTGATAGCTCTCATCAAGGCCTTTTAAAAGGCGGTCTTTGTCTTCTAGTTTCGATTCTTTAATGGTGTTCATCGCCGAGTATAATCCAAATAATTTATCGGCAATGGCAGCTTGTTTCTGAACCCACTTATCATAGTTTCTATTGGTTTCAGAAATTTCGGATAAATAGCGTGTTCTAGCAGGAGGGATGATGTAGATTTTTTCGCTCATTTCTTCGCTAATGGTATACGAAGAGTTGAGGGGCGCTCCTGTTTTTTCAACCACTTTATCCATTACTGCTTTGTATAATCGATTCATACCTGGGTCGTTAAACTGCGAGGCAATAGTGCCGTAAACAGGCATGTTATCTGGATTTACATCAAACAATAAATGGTTGCGTTGGTATTGTTTTTTTACATCTCTAATGGCATCTAAGGCACCCTTTTTATCAAACTTATTGATGGCGATAATGTCGGCAAAATCCAACATATCTATTTTTTCTAATTGGGTTGCTGCGCCATACTCAGGTGTCATTACATACAAAGCTGTATTGCTATGTTCTATAATCTCGGTATCGCTTTGGCCAATGCCAGATGTTTCTAAAATAATTAAATCAAAATTGGCGGCTTTAACAATATCTACTGCTTCTTTCACATATTTAGAAAGGGCTAAGTTGCTCTGCCTTGTTGCCAATGAACGCATGTAAACCCTATCATTTTTTATAGCGTTCATGCGAATTCTATCGCCTAATAAAGCGCCACCAGTTTTGCGTTTACTGGGGTCAACCGAAATAATGGCAATGTGTTTCTCTGGAAAATCAATTAAAAATCTTCTCACTAATTCATCAACCAAAGAAGATTTACCGGCACCACCTGTTCCGGTAATTCCTAGAACGGGCACGTCATTTATTTTCCAATCGGCTTGTTGTAGGTTTTTATGAAAGTCTTCAGGGAAGTTTTCTGCCGCAGAAATTAAGCGGGCAATGGATTTATAATCTTTGTCTTTTAAATGTGTTACTTCGCCATTTAGGTTAGCTCCTGTGGCAAAATCGCACTTTTGTAACATGTCGTTTATCATGCCTTGCAAGCCCATTGCGCGCCCATCATCTGGGTGGTAAATACGGGTAATTCCGTAGGCTTGTAATTCGGCAATTTCTTCAGGAAGAATGGTTCCACCTCCGCCACCAAATATGCGAATGTGGCTGCAATCCTTTGCTTTCAGGAGGTCGTACATATATTTAAAATACTCCACATGTCCGCCTTGGTAACTTGTCATAGCTATGGCATTAGCATCTTCTTGTATGGCAGTATTTACAACTTCTTCTGCACTTCTATCATGACCTAAATGGATAACTTCTGCGCCACTTGCCTGAATAATTCTGCGCATGATATTGATGGCAGCATCATGTCCGTCGAATAAACTGGCAGCGGTTACTACCCTAATTTTATTTTTTGGGGTATATTTTTCTATATTTTCCATAAAAATTTCGTGCGTGTTAAATTTCACAAAAATAGGGTTTTGCCCCATAAAAGAAAGCGCTTTTGCTTATTTATTAAAAGCGGTATCCAAATGCGTTTCGCACATTCAAGGTATTGTTTGGGAAACCTTTCGCTGGCAACGAATTATAGTTTTGGATCAGACCGAACCTAAAAGATAATTTTTGGGTAATATACCATTCTGCCTTTAATTCTGTAAGTACTCTAAAATCGCCAAAATCGATGAGGTCGGGTTGGTAATAACACACCAAATCTAAGTTAAAATGTTTTTCTTTAAAGTATAAAAAGGAGAGGTATAAGCTCATTCTGTTTTTTACATTGTTCACCAATTCATCGGTGGTTTTTTCATATTCATACATCCACATGGCGCCGGTAAAAATTTTCATGCTGTCTGCATAAAACAAACGTAAGCGTGGTCCCGCGCCCAATAGTCCCCTGAATTTTAATCCAATTTGTTCATTAAATTGTGTTTGCCCAAATGCTTCCCCACTTAGATAGGGTTTAATGGCGCGTTTGTAGCGTAAATGTTGGTAGCTATTGAGGGCTAAATTATTGGCATTGGCTCGAACCAAATTAAATTCGTTGATAAACAAATAGCTATGAATATCTTGGTTTTTAAGCAAGTTTACTTTGTTTCCGAAGTTAATTATTTGATTTTGATTTTGAATGAGGTTGAAATTTAACTCAATATTCCCATGCCATAGCGTGTCGGGATTATCATATTGCCGCGATTCAATATTGATAACCTGTTGAGCCTTAACAAGGAAGGAGAGAAAGAGAAAGAGAAAGAGAAATAATTTAGTTTTCAACGGCTCAAAAATAAAAAAAATTGAAAGATTTAAGGGCGCTCAAATTTTAATTTTATTACATTTGTTGCCCTTAATTAAAAATAGTATGGAATTAAAAGACGTGGTGGCCATCGCCGGACAAAGTGGTTTACATAAAATTGTTGGAAGAAGCAAAAATGGTTTAATCGTTGAAACGATTGGCACCGGAAGAAGATTTTCTACCAGCTTTCAAGATAAGGTTTCTGTGCTAGAAGATATTTCTATTTACACACAGGAAGAAGACATGCGATTGCATTTGGTATTGCTTAAGCTAAAAGAAAATGGCAATGTGCCAACGGCTAAAGAGGATATGAAATCTTTGCGTGCTTATTTAATTGAATTGATTCAATTAGACAGCGAGCGTGTGTACGACAATGATATTAAGAAGTTGTTGAATTGGTACCACCTATTAAAAGATGTTTTAGATTTTGATAAGTTGCAAGCTGCTGGCGAAGCCATGGATGCAGATGTTGCCGCAGAAACTGCTGCACCAGAAGCCTCTACTGAAAGTCCAGCAGAAGAAGCTAAACCTAAAAAAGCTGCTGCTAAAAAAACAGCTGCACCTAAAACGGCAACTCCTAAAAATACAGCTGCACCCAAAGCAAATTCTAAAGGAGCAGGTGCTTCTAAAACAAGCTACAGACCAAAGGCTGTTTAGTTTCAAAGTTAGGATTAACCTATCTAAGTATATAAAAAAGGGCTTGATGATAACTCATCAGCCCTTTTTCTTTTTAGTTAATTGCCAATGACTTTAAATTGAATATTTCAACCTCATAACCTTTAAGTTTAAATTTATTTCGCTTAAATGGTAACAGTTTTAAAAGAATTATTTAAACTATTTGATTATCAATAAGGTTTTGAATTGAGACTCAATTTTCCTAATTCCAATAGGATAACAATGAAATTATTATTTAAATTCGTGTAAAGGTTTTATTATGGATAGAATAGAGTTAAATAACCATATTGATATGAAAATTTTTCGCTTAGAAGGGACTACAAAAAAGCTTAAATTTTTTAAGGATACTTCGAAAATAGAAATTACTGAAGATGGGTCGTTAACCTCAAATAAAATTGACTATTCTATATTGGTGGCCTCTGAAATTAAAATGTTGATAAGCACTAATAATGAGCTATTTGAAGGTGATAGAGGTTTAGTTGTATGTTCTCTAAAACCATT
>JAUYMZ010000178.1 GCA_030699355.1 Bacteroidota bacterium
TCAAAACAGAAGGTAATCCTCAATAATTTTTGGTAGTTCAAAACTTTTTAGTTCATATAAATTTAGCCTCAAAATAATGAAAAATATGCGATATGTTTTCATAACAGACTATTATTCTTTTATGGAATATAGCCATACAAATTTGACTATTGAGTCGGGTATAGCACAGAAAAAAATAAACTTTCTGATAGCATATTTATGTCCACCAATTTAATAGCAATTCGGTAATAAAATTAATTACCATTGACATTGCTTTTACTATCCAAAATCATTAGGAGAGTTTAATCATTTTGAATATAAAAGTACACCTATAGATTATCAGCGGTCTCAAAAGAATAGCTTATTTAAATGAAATATCATTTCTAGGATGCTTAGATGAAAGTATTAATTTTTGTTTAATACTTGATGTGTGGGTATAAATTTGAGTTGTTGAAATTGAACTATGTCCCATAAGTGTTTGGATATATCTAATATCTACATCATTTTCTAGTAATAGAGTTGCAAAGGTATGCCGAAAAGTGTGTGGGGTAACTTTCATTTGAATATCTGCTAATTTGGCTATTCTTTTTATCATTAATCGAATAGATTGTTCAGATAATTGTTTATGGTTTCTATTTGTTAAAAAATACCCACCTGAAAGATTGATTTGCCTTGAAAATGCTGCTCTGTAATTTCTTAAAATTTGGATAACCTCAAAATTACAAATATGAATTTTTCTTTCTTTTTGACCCTTTCCGAAAAGTGTAATTTCACCATTTTCTAAATTAACATTTTTATCTAAAAGATCAGACAACTCAGAAACCCTAGCACCTGTTGCAAATAGAATTTCTATTATAACAACATTTCGATAGTGTTCAAAGTAATCTATTTCATTTTTATTGTCAATTTGCTGATTTTTAATAAAATATGCTTTTCTGTAAATTTTGTTAATCTGATGAATATCTAATGTTTTTGGTAAAGTTTTGGGTTCTTTAATTTTTATTCTTAACCTCCTAAGTGGATTAATTTGGAGATATTCTTCAATTTCTAAAAAGTCAAAGAATCCTTTAATTGAAGCCATTTTTCTTTTAACTGATTTTGGTTTAAAATTGGTTAAAAATACAAGAAAGGCTTTTATTTGGTCTTTATTTACCTCTTCTATTTTATTAATTTGGTAAGGAGTTA
>JAUYMZ010000188.1 GCA_030699355.1 Bacteroidota bacterium
ACAAAAACAATTAATATTATATAAAGAAAATGAACCAAATTAACACAAGTACGGGCATTAAAATAGGCAAGCTATATTTAAAAATATATTTTCCAAAAGAAGGCATTTTAACCCCAACCTGTTCGGCAATTGATTTTACCATAAAGTTTGGTCCGTTTCCGATATAAGTCATAGCCCCAAAAAACACCGAACCAATAGACAAAGAAAGCAATAAATGAACGCGTTCGGAAGTCATAAACTGTTTAACATCTGCCATATTATTAAGACTTAAGCCTGCATCAGATAGAATTACGGCAAATACATTTAAATAAGAAGGCGCATTATCTAATACACTACTAAAAATACCACTGGCCCAATAAACCAAAGAATCTGTGATAGCAATTTGACCTTTTTGTGCGCCTGCAAAAGCCTCTAATAATTGCAAAGCTGGCATCATGGTTAAAAAAATTCCAAAGAATAGGAAGGCTACTTCTTTAATGGGTTCAAAATCAAAATTATTACTTTTAAGTGCTTTTTGATTTGAAAATTTAAAACAGAGAAATGCGGCACTTAATTGAATAATTTCACGAACAAAAGAAATTTTCTTTCCATGAAAAGAAATATGAGGCAAGCCATCCATAATATTTGGGTCGAGAAAAACAGAAGCTACCCCAATAAGCAACCAAATTAAATTTCGTTTTCCACTAATAATTACACGATTAGAGTAGTGGGTACTCACATCTACATCATCTAATTGTTTGTTGCGTGTTTCAAAAAAGTAGAAAACACCTAATAACATAAGCATAGCCACTAACCAAGGCAACCATAAATTGATTAAGGTCCAGAAAAAAGGCACTCCTTTTAAAAACCCCATAAACAAAGGCGGATCCCCAATGGGTGTAAGTGAGCCACCAACATTAGATACCATAAAAATGAAAAACACTATGTGATACGGCTGCAAACGATACCTATTAATACGCATAAATGGCCTAATAAATAGAACCGAGGCGCCAGTAGTTCCAATTAAATTGGCGATGGCAGCAGCTACAAATAAAAAAACAATATTTACAGAGGCCTTAGATTCCATATCAAAAAACAAATAAATGCCACCGCTGGCAATATAAAGCACGGTTAAGAGGCTAATAAATGATAAATATTCTGCGATAGCCTCAATAGGCAAAACCATATTATGGAGCTGAACCAAATAAAAAACGCCCACTAATAAGCCTAAAACAACGCTGATTGTTTTGTAATAATGGTGCCAGAATTTAGGGAAAAGTACTGGCCCAGTAGCAATTAGCAATAATAGCGAAACAAAAGGGATTACCACCCAAGCGGGAGGAGTTTGCAAAAGCACACTTAATATCATGCGGCAAAAATAAGAAAACTAGTGCTTTTCTTTCGTTAAAAATTTATAGTTAAAGAAAAGCTAAAATTATCTATTTTCGCGGCAATGGACCAAATTAGAAATTTTTGCATCATAGCACACATCGACCATGGAAAAAGTACCTTGGCAGATAGGCTATTAGAATATACCAATACCACCTCGAAAAGGGAAATGCAAGCGCAATTGCTTGATGATATGGATTTAGAGCGTGAGCGAGGCATTACGATAAAGAGCCATGCCATACAAATGAACTACGAATTGGATGGCAAAAAATATATCCTAAATTTAATAGACACCCCAGGACACGTAGATTTTAGTTACGAAGTGTCGCGTTCTATTGCGGCTTGCGATGGCGCTTTGTTAATTGTTGATTCAAGTCAGGGTATCCAAGCACAAACTATTTCTAATTTATATTTGGCTATCGACCAAGGTTTAGAGATTATTCCCATTCTCAATAAAATAGATCTTCCCCACTCGATGCCCGAAGATGTAAGTGATCAAATTATAGACTTAATCGGTTGCGATTACGAAGATATCTTAAGAGCTAGTGGTAAAACGGGTGCAGGTGTGCATGATATTTTAAAAGCCATTGTTCACCGCGTTCCACCGCCAAAAGGAAATCCAGATGCCCCTTTAAAAGCATTAATTTTTGATTCTGTATTTAACTCATTCAGAGGAATTATTGCATATTTCAGGGTTATTGATGGCTCTATAAAAAAAGGCGATAAGGTTAAATTTATGTCGAATAACAGCGAGTATATTGCTGAAGAAGTAGGCGTATTAAAATTGCAACAAGAGCCCCGAGCGCAAGTATTTGCTGGCGATGTAGGCTATATTATTTCTGGTATTAAAGAAGCCCGCGAGGTAAAAGTTGGAGATACTATTACACATATAGATAGGCCTACTTCTGAATCTATCAAAGGTTTTGAAGAGGTTAAGCCAATGGTTTTTGCTGGAATTTATCCAGTGGATACAGAAGATTTTGAAGAGTTAAGAGAGAGCATGTACAAATTACAATTAAATGATGCTTCCTTAACTTTTGAACCAGAATCGTCTGCGGCTTTGGGCTTTGGTTTCCGTTGTGGATTTTTGGGTATGTTGCACATGGAAATTATCCAAGAGAGGCTTGAACGCGAATTTAAGATGACGGTAATTACAACAGTTCCAAACGTAAGTTACCATTGTTACGATAAAAAGGGTAACATGAACATTGTAAATAATCCCAGTGATTTGCCAGAAGCAAACCATATAGATCACGTGGAAGAGCCATTTATTAAAGCACAAATTATTACCACTACAGATTATGTGGGCTCCATTATGGGCTTATGTTTGGGCAAACGTGGTATTTTAAAGGAACAAAAATACCTTACTACAGACCGCGTAGAAATGGTATTTGATATGCCCTTGGCAGAGGTTGTGTTCGATTTCTTTGATAAGTTAAAAACCATCTCAAGGGGATATGCTTCCTTCGATTATCACCCTATTGGATATGTAGAATCTGATTTAGTTAAGCTAGATATTTTATTAAACAAAGACAATGTAGATGCCTTATCGGCCATTATTCACCGCGATAGAGCCTATGATTTTGGAAAAAGAATCTGTGAAAAATTGAAGGATTTAATCCCAAGACATCAATTTGAAATTCCGGTTCAGGCCAGTATTGGTGCTAAAGTTATTGCGAGAGAAACCATTAAAGCCCTCCGCAAAGATGTTACTGCCAAATGTTATGGTGGTGATATTTCTCGTAAACGTAAATTACTTGAAAAACAAAAAGAGGGTAAAAAACGAATGAGGCAAGTTGGTTCAGTAGAAATTCCACAGTCGGCATTTATGGCGGTACTCAAATTAGATTAAAAAAAATTTTGGCTTGAACCTATAACCTATCAAAACACTTTAAAGAAATGGAACTACTAAATGGAAATGAAGTATCGAAAATCATTAAGTTATCGATAAAGGAAGAGGTCGCCAAGAGAAAAGCAGCAGGACAAAAAACACCTCATTTGGCGGCTATTTTAGTAGGTGCAGATGGTGCTAGTATGACTTATGTTGCAGCCAAGGAAAAAGATTGTAAAGAAGTTGGGTTCGACTCTACCGTGCTGCGTTTTGAAGCCAGCATGAGTGAAGAAGAGTTATTGGCAGAAGTAGAAAAAATAAACCAGAACAAAGACATTGATGGGTTGATTGTACAGTTGCCATTACCAAAACACATAAACGAAAAAAGAGTAACTGAAGCCATTAGTTTTAAAAAAGATGTAGACGGATTTCATCCTATGAATGTAGGTATGATGTTTAAAGGATTGAAGACTTTTTTACCCGCTACACCTTATGGCATTATAAAGCTTTTAGAACATTACGGAATAGAAACCAGTGGCAAAAATTGTGTTGTAATTGGTCGCAGTGATATTGTTGGAAAACCAATGAGCGCATTGATGCTTCAAAAAAATTGCACCGTTACCATTTGCCACAGTAAAACCCAAAACTTATCAGATTTTACCTTGAGGGCAGATATTATTATTGCAGCCTTAGGTATTCCTTTATTCTTAAAAGCAGAGATGGTTAAAGAAGGCGCTGTTGTAATAGATGTAGGCATAACGCGCGTGGAAGATGCCAGTAACAAAAATGGGTACAAATTAAAAGGAGACGTTGATTTTGATTCCGTAGCATCAAAATGCAGTTATATAACTCCAGTTCCGGGAGGAGTTGGGCCTATGACGCGTGTAGGATTATTACTTAATACCTTAGATGCCGTTTCACATGAGAGCCATTTATTTTAGCGGCTTGGCGACTCTCCTACCCACTTATTCAAATTCTGAACAACCACAGGTAAATACGGACTCCCGTATGTATTTAGATTAACCAAATCATAATACATTTTATAGAAATCTAAACGCAACTCCCAATCTTTTTGGAGTGGATATTCCTTTTCATAAGCTTCATAAAATTCGGCTGGAAAACTCCCGATGTGTTTGCTTTTAGCCAAATCCATTTCTCTATGACCGTAATAAACGGAAGGATTGCAAACAATAGGCATACCCTCGGCATCGGCCATTACATTTTGTTCTGTTAAATTTCCATGAATAAGGGCAGGTGGTTCGTCAGGAAAAATAAGCTCTGCCATTTGGCAATATTTTTCAAACTTTAAGAGCATGGCATCATCTAAAAAAGATTTTTCTGCTGCCAAACGAATATGCGGAAAAAGACGATATTTTAAATAAAACTGACTCCAATTTGCTAATCTGTGATTGGTTTGCGGAGTATATTCTAAGTAATTATCCTCGTTAAAACCAAAATACCGATTATCTACTCGGTGCATTTTGGCCAGGTTTGAACCAAAAATTGACCAGAAATTAGCAAGCTTTGGGGAAGATTCTACAAATTCTGAAATCAAAAATTCGAAGCCATCTGAACTCGAAGTCCCAATTGGTTTTACAACAGAAAGCGTATTTGTTTTTTGAATAGCAAGAATTCCAAGCATCTCTTTTTCAAATACTTTACCATATTTTCCTGCCTCTTGAACCTTAACAAAAAAAAGACCTTGTTCGCTTAAAATTTTGTATTGTTGGTTGTATTCACCGCCTCCCAATGCATGAAAACTATACATTTGAAAAGTATTGCCCAACACTTTTTCGAGCGCATTTTGTAAGATTTTGCTATTCATAAATAATCAACCAAATATCAACAAAGTTTTTATTGATTCCAAAATTTCTCACTTTTACAAGCAATCAATTATTTTGTTATGGCAAGAATACTAATTATAGACGACGAAAAAGCAATCAGAAATACCCTTCGTGAAATTTTAGAATATGAGAGTTATCAGGTAGACGAAGCAGCCAATGGCGAAGAAGGATTACAGAAAATAGAAAATGAAGAATATGACGCTGTTTTGTGCGATGTAAAAATGCCAAAAATGGATGGCATGACTGTTTTAAGCAAAGCAAAAGAAATAGACGAAGACCTTCCTTTTGTTATGATATCTGGTCATGGTAACGTAGAAATGGCAGTGGAAGCTACTAAAAAAGGAGCTTTTGATTTTATTGTAAAGCCACCAGATTTAAACAAATTACTAATTACTTTACGCAATACCATAGACCGAAAAGAATTGGTAATAGAAACAAAAGTATTAAGACGTAAAGCATCTAAAACCCGCGATATTATTGGAGAATCTCCTGCCATTAAAAACATTTTAGATACCATTGATAAAGTGGCTCCAACGGATGCACGCATATTAATAACCGGAGAAAATGGAACAGGAAAAGAATTGGTAGCAAGGTGGGTTTACGAAAAAAGTTTACGTGTTAAAAATCCGCTCATAGAAGTAAACTGTGCAGCTATTCCAACCGAATTAATAGAAAGTGAATTGTTTGGTCATGAAAAAGGCGCCTTTACCTCGGCCATTAAGCAAAGAATTGGGAAGTTTGAACAAGCCCACCAAGGCACTATCTTTTTAGATGAGGTTGGTGATATGAGTCTTTCGGCTCAGGCCAAAGTTTTAAGGGCATTACAAGAAAATAAAATAACCCGCGTAGGTGGCGAAAAGGATATAGAAGTAGATGTAAGGGTAATTGCGGCAACCAATAAAAACCTGCTTAAAGAAATAGAAAAAGGCAATTTTAGAATGGACTTATACCATCGTTTAAGTGTAATTTTAATTCATGTTCCGAGTTTAAATGAGCGACGTGATGACATTCCTTTATTGGCAGAAAAATTTGTAAAAGAAGTATGTGAGGATGGCGGAATTTCGAAGAAAAACTTTATGCCACAAGCATTGGAGGAACTTAAAAAACTTAATTTCTCAGGAAATATTCGTGAATTAAGAAACATTGTAGAACGCTTAGTAATTTTAGGTAATCAAAGAATTACTTTAGAAGATATTCAAAAGTTTGCTAGTCCAATAAATGCCCGCGATGAAGAGAAATCTATTTACGAAAGATTTAGCACCTTACAAGATTTTAAAGAATACGTAGAACGCATTTTTATTGAAGAAAAACTTAAAAAGAATGGCTGGAATGTAGCTAAAACTGCTGCCGAAATAGACATTCAACGCAGTCATTTATACAATAAAATTGAAAAATACAGCCTCAAAAGAAACGAAGGCCTCGAGCATAATTAATCGGGGTCTTCGAAATTTATAACGATTTTTGAACCAGGTTTAAGGCCCAATAACTGTGCGCCTTTGCCTCGGTTCATGGCAATTAAAAGATATCCATTTTCATTAAAAATAAGCAAATCTTCACCTGCTTCTAAATCGTCAAAATGATGGCTTATTTTATCAATATAATGTTTGCTCCAATAATATAACTTAAAGGGTCGGTTTTTAGCGGCAGTATCAAAAACGCTCCTATGAATATTGGTGATAGCGTTTTGATAAGCATCAACATACATAACAGCACCACCCAAAGCATTTCCATCAAAAACGGCACTCATACTCTGCAACTCTTTACCCAATTTAGTGGCCACCGCAAAATTTTGAACGGTTCCTTTGTCAAAAAAATCTGCAATTAAAGGCAAGTACACATTTTTTTCAGGAAACAAATCGTGTTTCGGAATCCATTCACTTTTCACTTCATAAACCTCTTGTATGGGTTCATCAAACAATAATGAAAATATTCCATTGTCGGCCGCAATAAAATGATGCTTGTTTTGAGTAACCCAAATAACTTTTTTATGCAAACTAAGGCTGGTATCTATGCCAATGAGGTGGCAAGTTCCCTCGGGAAAATTTTTATAAACAGATTTTAACAAAAAGGCGGCCTGAACCAAATCGAAAGAATTAATTTGATGGGAAATCTCGAATACTTTGGTTTGCGGCAAAATTTTCAACCCTGTTCCAATAAGGGAGGCGGCATACGGACTGCCTAAACCATAGTCGGAAATAATTGTAATAACAGAGTTCAAAATCTTTTACTATTTTCGTACAAATTAACAGCAACTACAGCACAAATTGAACAACAAAGAAATCTTTATTGAACACATAGACCCAACCGAGGCCTTGGGAGTTCACAATCAAAACCTAAAATCTTTTCAACTGCATTTCCCGCAATTAAAAATTGTTGCCCGAGGAAATCAAATTCTGTTGCAAGGTAAAGATATGGATATTCAGCTATTTGAGGAAAAATTCGATCACCTTTTACAACATATTAGGCAATATGGTAGCCTATCTGAAGCCCAATTGGAGGGCTTGTTTACGGGTACTTTAGTAAAAGAACCGACTACTAAAAATAAATCGGATTTGGCAGATGGTGGCGAGGTAATTTTATATGGCAATCATGCCAAGGTAATTAAAGCCAAAACACCCAACCAAAAGAAAATGTTATCTTTAATGGACAAAAACGACATCCTTTTTGCGATTGGTCCGGCTGGAACTGGAAAAACATATACCGCCGTTGCCCTTGCTGTGAGGGCCTTAAAGAATAAAGAAATTAAACGTATTATTTTAGCCAGACCAGCGGTAGAAGCTGGAGAAAACTTAGGATTCTTACCTGGAGATTTAAAAGAAAAAATAGACCCATATTTACGTCCGCTTTATGATGCTTTAGACGATATGATTCCGGCCGATAAGCTAAAATCATACATAGAAACACGCGTTATAGAAATTGCGCCTATGGCTTTTATGCGGGGAAGAACGCTAGATAATGCGTATGTAATATTAGATGAAGCCCAAAATGCCACCGACTTACAACTTAAAATGTTTTTAACACGTATGGGTCCGAATGCCAAATTTATTATTACCGGCGACCTTACCCAGATAGACTTACCTAGGAAAAGTATGTCGGGCTTAGTAAAAGCAGTGAATATTTTAGAAGGCATTAAAGGTATTGAATTTGCTTACCTTACCTTTGAAGATGTGGTGCGACATAAATTGGTGAAAAATATCATTAAAGCCTACGATAAAAGTGTAGAGAATGTAATGGATAAAAGCAGCTAAAACTAGGATTTACTTATGCATAAAAAGAATGAGATTAGCGTAGTTATTGGTCAGCTTGTGGAGAGCGCTATTGCGGCTGTTTATGCCCTCAAGAGCAATCCAGTTCGAACCTTTCTTTCTACGCTGGGAATTACCATTGGCATTTTTTGCATTATTATGGTTTTAAGCATCGTTGATTCGCTCGAAAAAAATCTTCAAGATAGTGTAGATAGCTTAGGAAAAGATGTAGCCATAATAGAAAAATGGCCTTGGGAATTTGGTTCAACCTATAAATGGTGGAAGTATATTAATAGGCCGAACCCAACTTTAGACGAATTAAAAAAATTAGAAGAACAAGTTAGCTTAGCCAAATCGATGGCATTAAGCATTAACTTACCCTCTTTAACCATAAAATATAGCAACCTAAGTGCAGAAAATGTAAGTGGCATGGCGGTATCACAAGGCTTTCCGGGTGTAAGAGATTTTGAGTTGGAAGATGGGAGATTTTTTAGTGAAAACGAATCTAAAAATGGAGAACAAGTAGTGCTAATTGGTTCAGCCATTGCCGAAAATTTATTCCCTTCTTTGCGCGCTACAGACCGATTGGTGAGTATTAAAGGAAAAAAATTTAAGGTAGTTGGATTGTTTAAAAAAGAAGGTGAAAGCATGCTCAACAATAGCATGGATAATGTTTTTATTATTCCCATTAAAACGGCTGCTAACTTTTTACGTATAAACAGCAATATGGTTAATAGCCGCATTCAGGTTAAAGCCAAAGAAGGTGTTACGGTAAATTTATTGGAAAATGAGCTCAAAGGCGTTATGCGCTCGATTAGAAAATTAAGGCCAAATGAGGAAGCAGATTTTGCGATTAATAAAACCACCTTGCTCTCTAAACCCTTAAAAAGTTTATTTAGTGTGGTATCTTTGGGCGGCTGGATTATAGGCTTGTTTGCCATATTGGTTGGCGGCTTTGGAATTGCCAATATTATGTTTGTAAGTGTAAAAGAAAGAACCCAACAAATTGGCATTCAAAAATCTTTGGGAGCTAAAAATTACTTTATTCTAATAGAGTTTTTGGTAGAGTCTATTATCCTTTGTTTGGTAGGTGGAACCATTGGATTGATTGCAGTATTTTTTATTACCATAGGGGTAAAACACTATTTAGATTTAAACCTATTTTTAAGCAGTGCAAATATCATAACGGGGTTATTTGTATCGGTTAGTATTGGCATAGTATCTGGATTTATTCCAGCATACAGCGCATCTCAATTAGACCCAGTAGAAGCAATAAGAGCAAAATAATGTTTGTAAGTGGATTTACCATAGTAAGAAATGCAGAAAAATACGATTATCCCGTGGTGGAATCGATTCTTTCCTTGCTACCTATTTGTGATGAAGTAATTGTATTGGTTGGTCAATCAGAAGATAATACGCTCGGTTTGATCCAAGCCATTAATTCAAACAAAATAAAAATACACCACTCTATTTGGGATGATAGTTTGCGCGAAGGAGGCGCTGTATTGGCGCTTGAGACAGATAAAGCCAAAAAACTAGTGAACCCAAAAGCAGATTGGTGTTTTTACATACAAGCAGATGAAGTTGTAAACGAGGTATACAACCATAATATCTTAGCCGCAATGCAGAAGTATGCTCCGCAAAAAGAAGTAGAAGGCTTGTTGTTTTCTTACCAACATTTCTTTGGAAACTTTAATTATGTGGCCAAATCTAGGGGCTTTTACCGACATGAAATTAGAATTATACGAAACCTCCCAAATATTCAATCTTACAAAGATGCCCAAGGATTTAGGAAAGATGGAAAAAAGTTGAAAGTAAAGAAAATTGAAGCGGAGATATTTCATTATGGATGGGTAAGATTGCCAGAGATAATGAAGCAAAAGATAAAGGACTTTCACCAATTGTGGCATTCAGATAATTGGATTGCTGAACAAGAAAAAACAATCAATGAATTTGATTATAGTGAGATTGATTCATTGGTAGAATTTAAGGGAAAACATCCAGCATGCATGGAAGTTAGAGTGGCGCAAAAAAATTGGAATTACCAACCCAATTTTAAGCGAATGAAAAAACAACTAAAAGACAGTTTATTGTTTTGGGTAGAACAAAAAACGGGCTATAGAATTGGTGAGTATAAAAATTATCAAATTATTTAGACATGAATCAAATGAGAATTCAACTTTTTTTTATCTTATGTCTTTTACTAGTGGCAGGACTATTATTAATGGACATAGTTCGCATTTTACCTAGTCTTAGCATGATTGGTTTGGCACTTTTGGGAATCAGTTATTGGTTCAAGCCGAGCCAAGATAATACTCCCATTGCAAAAGCGCCCTATATAATATTAACCCTGTGTTTTTGGATACTGTTACCCTCCTATTTTTACTCTGATAATTTCCCCTATTTGTGGCAAAAAACACAATTAGCGCTTCCATTCTTGGTATTGCCTTTGGCCTTTATAAAAACACCTTCCCTTACTAAATTAAAATATTATCAAGTGCTTTCATTCTATGTTATAGGTGTTTTTGTGATTAGTGTTTTTGCTTTTATAAATTATTTGTTTCATCAAGAAAGTATTAACCAATTATATTTAGAAAGTAAGGTAATGCCAACTTTGGTTTCGCACCATCCAACTTTTAGTTTAATGATTGTATTTGCTATTTATTTATCTTATTATTTCTATCAAGAGCAAAGCATAATTTTATTTAAAAAAGAAAAAATAGTTTGGTTTAGTATGGGCACTTTTCTATTTATTTTTATCCATGTATTTTCAGTTAGAAGCGGGATATTAAGTTTGTATATTTTGCTTTTTATAGAAATTTTAAAGCTCATATTTCAGAAAAAGCAATTTAAACTCGCCCTTTACATTGGCATAGCCTTTTTGGCTGTAGGCGCAAGCACGATGTATTTATCGCCTACGGTGAGCAACAAAATAAAAAATACCAGTCAAGATTTAAAAGCCATGAACCAAGGGGAAAGTGCCAATAATCAAAGTTTATCTAGCAGATTTATTAGCTATCAAAATGCCATAGAAATAAACCAAGAATCGAGTGTTTTATGGGGTTGTGGCTTGGGTGATATGGAAGATGAAAACAATAAAATTTTTGCCACAAAGTATCCAGATGTTAGTAAGCCTATCATTCCACACAATCAGTTTTTATATTACTTTGCAGCCATTGGTGCCATTGGTCTGAGCCTATTTTTGATAGGTTTTTATGGACCTTTTCTCCTCAATAAAGCATTTACAAAACCCATTTTATTTACGCACCTTATTTTATCCACTTTATACTTTTTAGTGGAGTCTCCTTTGGTTACCCAAATTGGAGTAGCGTATGTGCTCACTTTTTTATTGTTAGGATTGCAACAAAATAGAAGCAGAAAAAGCGACAACATTTAACTGTGTTTTAATAACACAACTCGGTTTATTGTAAAATTACCGATAAATAACGCATTGGCAAGCTAAAATTTGGAAAAATGGTTTGAATTCTTAATATTTGATTTAAATATTATTTATTAATCCTTAATTACCATTTTACTCAAGTAAAATAAAGCATGAGAAAAAAATTACTAACCTTTTTAGGCGCGCTTGTTATTGCTGCAAGTGCTCAAGCCCAGTTATCGCATGAAAAAATTCAGCAGAGCTTAAGGCAAGAATTATCACAACAACAATTTATTGGTTCAAACCAAGTAAATGTTTTGGTAAGTAGTGAGTACCAAACTAAACACAATGGCATTTATCATGTGTACGGAAATCAAATGGTAAACGGAAAGCCTATTTTAAATGCCAATGTCGACATGCATTTTAGCAAGGAAGGCAACTTAATTGCAGTTCACCACAATTTTATTCCAAACGCCGAAACACGCGTAAATATTAAAACTTACAATCTTGACATAAACCAAGCATTGGTTAAAGGATTAGCCTCTGAAGGCATTGAAGTTCAATCCATATCTAATAAAACCTTAAGCAAAGAAAATGGCAAATATGTTTGGTTTGAACCAAGTATTTCTGCAGAAAAATTAAGCGTACAAGAAGGATATTTTGCCCATGCAGACATGGTTAAATTGGTATATCAAGTAGAGTTTTTAGACAATGAAACCAATGATTGGTGGAATAAAAAAGTAGATGCGCAAACAGGAGAAATTTTAGAATCTATTTCTTATACTACTCATTGTAATTTCCCTGCCAATGAAACAGCCGAAAACCACGCCAAACACAGCTTTACATTTGAAGATGAGCCGGTAGTTAATTTAGGCAAAAAAGCTTCATCCGGCACGTACAATGTTTTTCCACTGCCTTTAGAAAGTCCTGCCAAAGGCAACCGTTCTATGATGAGCAATATAGCCGACCCAACTTCTTCTCCTTTTGGATGGCATGATACCAATGGTGTTGCCGGACCAGAATTTTATATTACCCGAGGTAATAATGTTTGGGCAAAAGAAGATACGGCTGGCTCTAATAGCAATAATGGTTTTGCACCTAATGGAGGTGATTCTCTTATTTTTGACTTTCCGTATGCCGTTAGTAATAGACCACGTGATAATAGAAATGCAGCCATCGTAAACTTATTTTATTGGAATAACATTATTCACGATATCTTTTTCAACTACGGTTTCGACGAAAAAAGTGGAA
>JAUYMZ010000196.1 GCA_030699355.1 Bacteroidota bacterium
AGGATGACCACAGTTTAGGTCTAACAGGCAGATGGCTTAGAGGCAGCTTCGCTGCCACTAATCCATCTACCGCTGAAAACAAGCGAGCACCGAGTCATTCAGAGCGATAGCGAAGAATCTTATACTTTTTACCGGACAGCATTGGTTCATAATTCAACATTCATAATTCACTCATGCGCATACTACTGCTATTACTACTCATTTCAACCCAAGGCCTAGCGCAAGTTTTGGCGCCGGTTAAGGTATGTGATTTGCCAGCGGAGTTAGAGGAAACATCTGGCTTATTAAAGGTTGGTTCGAACCAATTTATTTCGCATACAGATAGTGGCAATGAACCTATTCTGTATGTGTTTGATTCGAGTGGAAGTATACAACGCAGGGTAAGAATTACAAACGCTAATAATGTAGATTGGGAAGAAATAACCCAAGACAACAAAGGCAATATTTTTGTAGGCGATTTTGGCAATAACAATAATAATAGGCAGGACCTAAAAATATACATAGTTCCCAATATTAGTAATCATCCATACGATACCATTGCGGCGCGTGTGATGCAATTTAGCTACCCCGACCAAAAGGCTTTTCCGCCTGCCTTAACACATCAAAATTTTGACATGGAGGCCTTCTTTTGGTTCAATAATTTTCTTTACCTTTTCTCTAAAAACAGAACCAATCCGTTTACGGGTTATACCAAATGTTACCGCATTCCTGCTGTTGCGGGCACATTTACGGCAACGTTAATAGATAGTTTTTATACCGGCGGGGGTGGCTTTTTAAACTATAGCATTACGGGTGCAGCCATATTTCCAAGTGCCTCTAAAATGATATTATTGGGCAACGACAAATGCTGGATGTTTAGCGATTTTATAGGGCATAATTTCTTTAAGGGTAAACTTCAAACGTTTTCCTTCCCAACTTTAAGTCAGCGCGAAGCCATCTGTTTTGAAAACGCAAACACGCTT
The DNA here is from genome assembly GCA_030699355.1 of Bacteroidota bacterium. GTDB lineage: Bacteria > Bacteroidota > Bacteroidia > UKL13-3 > UKL13-3 > B1. The sequence continues at coordinate 963 of JAUYMZ010000196.1, forward strand.
TGGTTCAGCCAAGAAAAAAGTGTTTTAAGTGGGGCAGGATTATATAAATTTACACTGCCTGCTCAAACTACCAATAGCTTAAAAAAATACCTTCAAAGTAATTACCAATTATATCCCAATCCGGCCGAGGATAGCTTTTTTATTCAGGTACATGAATCTATTGAAGAGCCTGATATGTTGCTAGAAATTTTAGATATAAACGGCAAAAAAGTTGGCAGCGAATACCTGCTAATGGAAACCAAAAACGAAGTTAAAATAAAGCACCTCGCTCCGGGCACGTATTACTTGCGGGTAAATGGCATGCGGGCGGGGGAGATAGTTAAGAGGTGAGAATTATGAATTATGAATTATGAATTATGAATTATGAATTGCTGTCTGGGAAAAAGTATGAGATTTTTAGCTATCGCTCTGAATGATTAGGTACTTGCTTGTTTTCATCGGCATGGGTCATGGAGGCA
>JAUYMZ010000212.1 GCA_030699355.1 Bacteroidota bacterium
AGTCATTCAGAGCGATAGCGAAGAATCTCATACTTTTTTCCAGACAGTATTGCATATTAATTGACAATTATATAGACGAAAACACGCTGACCCTTTTATCTAAAAAATCAAACCATATAAAGGTTCTATTACTTACCAAGACTATTTCTAAGCAATTAAGCCTCGACGTAAATAAAGTCAATGAGCAATTACTTCGTATCAAACAACTGAATTAAGTCTTTGACGTTATTTATGTTTAGCTTTTGAAAAATACGTTGTTTGTAGGTTGAAACAGTAGAACTCTTTAAATTTAATTCGGCGCAAATTTCAATGTTTCCGCTACCTTTAGCTAGCAAAGCCGCAATTTGCAGTTCTTGCGGAGATAAATGCATAATTTGTTTATCGAAATTAGGTGATAACAATTGGTCTGATATATACATCCCTCCAGAAATTACCACATTTAGGGCCTCAATCAAATCATTCATAGAGCCCTTTTTAGTTAAATACCCATTTGCCCCAGCATTAATAAATTGGAAAGCCAAGGACCTATCTTCATGTCCACTATACATCAATATTTTTGTATGAATATTTATATTTTTAATGGCAGAAATCATGCTTACATCTCCCCCACCTGGCAGCGAAACATCTAAGATAATTACTTCTATAGGAACCTGTTTTAAAATTTGAATGGCTTCCTCAAAAGTTTCAGCTTGCAGCATATTACAGGAGGAATTTACTTTTTTAAGCAATAAAACCAACCCATGCCGGGTAATAAAATGATCGTCTGCTATTAGAAGATTATTTAAATTAGGTGCAGTTATTTCACCTGCATCGGGGAATAAATCAATTTTCATTTAAGCTTTACAATATTTAAGGAAATTTTAGTAAGAATAACATAAAAAGAGCCCTACCGCAAATTTAAAAATTTACATTGCAATTATTACACAAAACTGCGCTGAAATTATACAAATAAAACAAACTTATGCAAGACAAATTAAATTAGCACTCAGCGCAAAACAAAACCACCAAAATTTCATTAAAACATATAGTTTAAGCATAAATAGGTACAAAATAGAAGCTTAAACAAAAGTATTTTTGACAAAAAGACATATAATAAAAATTTATTATGAATAAAAAAATAAATGTAGAAGAGAAAGATAGTATACTTAGCATAATAAATGAAGTATTAAGTACCTATATAAGTACGCATAGTTCCTTCGAATCGCTGATTAAACTTCTCGATTTCTTACTATTATATACAGAAAGTGAATTTGGGTTTATTGGTGAAATATTATATGATGTTCATGGAGAACGCTATCTAAAATCGCACGCCATAACCAATATTGCTTGGGATAAAGAAACATTAGATTTATATACCAAACACGTTTCAACTGGATTAGAATTTAGGAACAACAATAGCATCTTTGGCGTAACAGTTAAAACCGGTGAGGCCTATATTTCAAAAGACCCCGCCAGTGACCCCAACAAGGCGGGTACCCCCAAAGGGCACCCTCCCATGAGTTCATTTATTGGTATTCCTATTTATAACAAAGATATATTTATAGGTATGATTGGCTTAGCCAATAAAAAAGGTGGGTACCACCCAAATACCATCACCCAACTTGAACCATTTTATATGGTAATTGCCTCCATTCTTCAATCCTTTAAAATTTATAAGATAAACGAGGAGAATAAATTAAAACTCCAAAAAAACGAAAGAAATTTAATTGCAGTCATCACCTCCATAGAAGATGAGGTAATAGAAACAAACAAACAATTTGAAGTTCTTAATTATTGGACTTCGTCAAGTATGCAAATAAATGTGAGTTTTGTGCGTAATATTTTAGATTTACTCCCCCCAAAATATGAAAATGAAATTAAACAATGCATTATCGATGTTTTAGAGAAGGAAAAAAAAGTACATTTTGAATTTAAAAAAGAAAGCAATTGGTATGGCTTAAGTTTCACCCTAAACAAATCTGAATTGAACCCAACAGTTACCATATTGGTTCAAAACATTAGTAAAAGAAAAGAAGCAGAATTAAATCTCCTAAAAAGGATAGAGGATGACCAAATAAAACTGTTAAAAAGAAGTGAATTTTTAGACATCGCTTCTCACGAATTAAAATCTCCGATGGCTACCATTCTATCTACCATAGAGCTCGTTAACTATAAGTTAAATATGAATAAAGAAACCCGTATAGATGAAATACAAAGGTATCTAAAAATTATTCAATCTGAGTCGGAACGAGCCAAAGGTATTGTGCATGATTTCTTAGAAATTGGCAAATTAGATTCGCAAACAAATAATCTTAAAAAAGAAAAAATACACTTGCCAACAGAAATTGAGGCTATCATAGAAAACTATAAAATTCAATATCCAAATGCCAAGGTAAATATAAGTTTGGATGCTGAGATAAAACCTATATATTCAGATAAAAATCTATTATCAAATGCCTTGAATAATGTGATAAGCAATGCCTTTAAATACAGCAAAACAGACATTCAGGTGAATATATCAGTCTATCAGCACAACGCTAAAACGGAGATAGTTGTGGAAGACAAAGGTATTGGCATACCAGAGAAAGATAAAGAAAATATATTTAAACCTTTTTACAGGGCCAATACCAAACATGCTGATGGAAATGGATTAGGTTTAATGATTTTAAAACAGAGTATGGATAAATTAAATGGCCAAATTAAAATAGAATCCGAAGAAAATGTTGGCACTACAGTAAAACTAATTTTCCCTGAATAAGTAAATCATGGATAAAAAAAATAGCTTTTTATTAGATAAAGTTTTAGTAGTGGAAGACGACGATATTTTGAGACATAATATTGCAAGCTTACTAGAAATAGAAGGACTACAAGTATATGTGGCCGCAGATGGGATGGAAGCCAAACAATTGTTAAAAACGAAGAGAATTTCCTTGATATTATCAGACTGGATGTTACCCTATATTGATGGATTAGAGCTATTAAAATTTGTAAAATCAAGTACAGAACTAAACCACCTTCCCTTTATATTTCTTACAGCTAAATCTGCCATAGAAGATAAACTTACTGCCTTAGATTTAATGGCAGACGACTTTATTTCTAAGCCCTTTTTATCCCAAGAAATCATGCTTAAATGCAGAAACCATATCGAAAGCAGAAAGAACTTATTAAAAACAACATTCAGACCAGAAGATAACAACAATAGCCTTTCAAGAGATCAAGTTTTTATTAATCAAGTGAAACAGTTTATTCAGGAAAATGTAGCTAATGAAAATTTATGCATGGATGATTTTACAAATCAGTTCCCATTGAGCGCATCAGCCATTCAAAAAAATACCAAAAGAATTACTGGAAAATCTATTTTTCAGCTGGTTTTAGAAATACGACTCATTATGGCAAAAGACCTCATATTAAAGGATATTTACCCCATATCTGAAGTTATGATTCAATGTGGGTTCAGCCACCATAATTATTTCTCTAAAAAATTTAAAGAAGAATTCGGTGTTTTACCCAATCAAATTAGAAAGCATATTCAACTTAAAACTTTTTAAATTAAGCGGCTTTTCTTAAAATTTTAAACACATGGCAGCCCTCCAATTTATTCTTACCTTCTTGGCAAGTTATATATGCTTACAATTAGGATATACGCTCTATTTACAATACTACCAGCCCAGCATAGACCCTGTGAGTTATTATACCGCCAAAGCATTAGTATCTTTAATAGAAGGGGCCGAAATGCAAGAAATAATTGGGAAAGCAAAGCTACAAATAGCTATAAATGGGATGCCCACCATTAATATATTAGAAGCTTGCAATGGCATAAGCATTGGCATTAGTGTAGGGGCTTTTTTAATTGCCTACCGTGGCACACTAAAGGCATATCTCTGGGTTGTTCCAAGTTCTATTATTGCCCTTTTTGCCGCCAATATTTTTCGCATATTTTCCCTAGTAATGGTAAAGCAACAAGCCCCAAGTTATTTCCCATTTTTTCATGAATATCTTTTTCCAGCAGCCTTGTATCTTTTTGCCTTCGCCATCATGGTGGCATGGGTAAAACTGCATACTAAAAGTTATCATATAGTTTAACCCCCAAGTCTATTTTTTACACTAACTTAATACCATGTAGAGATATTTCTACATACACATACAGTACACTACTAAAGTATCAATAATTAGGAAAATAAAAATTATATCTACTTATTTTACAGCTATTTAAGTCAAAAATAAATTCATAAATTATGCTATAAATAAGCTGAATCATATACTTATACAAAGGTGATAAAGTTGATATTTGTGCCGCATTAATTATTTAAGCACATGAAAAAAATTTTATTCGCCGCAGTCGTAGTAGCTATGGGTGCAGGCATGGTAGGTTGTAAAAAAACCGACTTAGAAAACAACAACACAACAGCAGACAACACAACGCTTGGTAAACGTGGAGGTGGTGGCTCAACCAGCACCAGTTACAATGGACAAAGTATCATGATTGATATGAACATGTCAAACAAAACTTTCGCCATTTCTGGAACAACTACTTATGGGTATGATATTCCTGGCTCTTTGGGTTATTTTGAAACAACTGTTAGTGGACCAACATTAACAACATCAGGTAGTGCAACCAATACTGCCGCAGAAAATCAACCTGCTACACCATCAGCACCTGCCACAGATGAAACCAAAACTATTGCTTGGGTAAATGGGTTAGGTAGTTCAACCATTCCATGTACATTTTTAAATGGTGGCACGCTTACATCAACTTCCTATACAAAAGTTGTATCTTTAAAAGGATTAAACGGAAATGGTAACTTTAATTATACCTTTACTTATACCATACAACCAAAAGCTGGTATGGCAAGTGTTTCTGCATTAACTAATTGGAATGTTGTGGGCACAAGCACCACAGGTTTAAGCATTCCTGTAAATGCTCGTATTGCCGGATTGTCTGGTATGACTTGGTCTGGTGGATTTAAATATTCTTTTGGACTAACTACTTTTAACGGAACAGAAGATGTTAGCAGAATAGAAAATTTAGCTGTTCAATTGGTAGATGCCACTGGAACAACTGCTATAAGTACTTTTCCTGCAAATCATACTATAATAACCGAAAGTGCAACAGCTCCACTTGATTTTGCGTATACTGCTAATGCTGGAACAAGCGGAAACATAACTGGCATGTTAACTTCGGGTGATGCTCGTACAATATTAAATAACGATAATTTTGCAGGTAATAATAACGGTGGTAGCGATGGAAAATCATTACAAATAGCAAACATGGGCACTACTCAAGTAGCAGTAGCTACTTCTGGTAATTACAAGATTAGAATAGTTGCCAATGTAAAAGGTAACTCAGGTGCCGTTGACCAACAAATATCTGTTTCAGAAGATATTAGAGTTATTGCAAATTGTAATTCTGTACAATAAAAGATACCTTAAAGACAAAACGTATTAATATATAATACAAAGTTTGCTGTGTTAAAAGAGCTGGTTGCTGAGGCAACTGGCTCTTTTTTTTTATGGTAAAAATAGGTAAAAAAACTAATCTGTAAGAGGCGTATGGTTTACTAAAACAGCAGCAATAGCATTTGCATAACTTTTTAGCAAATCATCGGCATCTATATGGGTTGAACCAATAACTTGGATAACACCCAGGCAGGTAGATTGATGTACTACAGGCATAAAAAATAAGGCTAAACCTCTATCAAAAATATGCAAACAATGTTTACTGAAACAAGTATTTTGAACCTGCCTTTCATACGTTTTTAACAGTATATTACAAGTACCATAATAAGGTTGTAAGTTACAAAAAGAACCTGGCTTAGGATAAAAAACAACATCCGTAAGCAATAGGGTTTCTTTCATTTGAAACACGAGGGTATTGAGCGCAGTATACACTTCTTTGTTTGTACTATAATTTAACCGCGTTGAAAAAGATTCTGACATAATAAATGCAATGTAATTATTGAGTAAATAGCAATAAAAAAGGATGCAACAAAAATTTGCTGCATCCTTTTAAAAATAGGTAGCGAGTTACTTCTTACGCTTCTTATACAATCCCCAAGCCGCGCCGCCTGCCATCAGTAACAGGGCTCCGCCATCTACGGGGGTGTCGTTTACATCATTTTTTTCTGTTCCACCAAACTCATCTCCATCTCCTTCGTTTTGAGCTTGCAAATCTACAGCTATCAAGGTAAACAGCATACAAGCTGTCAAAATTATTGACTTTTTATTAAGGGTTTTCATGTGATTTTATTCTCTTTTAATTATTTTACAATCTTTTTAACAAGTTTATTGTCAGCATTAGAAATGCTCAAATAGTACACGCCGCTGGCTAGGTTTCCTGTAGAAACACTGCACTCACTTGTACCTGCTGCTATTTCACCTTCTAATATTTTACTACCCATTTGGCTGTAAATTTCGTATTTGGTTGCTCCTTTTTGTTTGCCTATAACCGATATCTGCAACTGCTCATTAAATGGATTTGGATAAACTTGGTATAATACGCTATTCAATCCTCTGGCTGAACCTAAACCAGTTGATTTTCCGCTAACTTCTATACTAAATCTGTACCTAGACTTACTTTCTGCATTGTTTAAATCTACAGAGTAATTGTATAGGGTGGCCTCTGTAATGGCAATTTCTTTTTCAGTAAATTTATCTACCAAAATAAAATCTAACTCCTTAGGTAAATCACTTTGAGTGAAATCAAATTTGTAGTTACCACCTTCCGCGAAAATGGTATTTAAAGGTAATGTTTGCGCATCTGTTATAAGTTTTCTGCGCTCAATTGCTAAGTTTTTTCCTTCAGTAGTAGTAAAAATATTAAAACCAGTATTAGCAAACTTATCTAAGTCTTCATTAACATCATACTCATTTTTGAAATTTTCATCAAAAATCAAAGTTAATAAATCGAGGTTAAAAGTATCCAACAAAGCATTTATTCTCAAGCTATTTTTCAATTTTGTTCCAGATTTAAAAAGGGTAATACCAGCACTTAACCTTTTCGCGTTTTCTGTAAACGTTAACGTTGAGGCACTTCCAGCAGAAGCTTTTCTAACAAATACAGTGGCAAATTTAGGAATGCTTGTAAATTCACTAAATACTTTATTAACATATGCACCTTTATTCCCTGGAGTTCCTGAATTAGGTTCCCAAAGTAAATATCCAGAAGCAGCGATATTATTTTGAGTAATTTCTGTTGTATTAAATTCTATAGCCGACATATATGGATTAGAAACAGCAGCCCATAATCCAGTATTTAAAGCATTTACCACAGGAATAGAAATAGGAGTTGATGTAATTTTATCATTCATAGTTCCCGTTACATCTATTGTTACATCACTAGGGGTATAAGGAATACCATCTAGACCTTGATTTGGCGTTCCCCTAACCAACACCCTAATACCTTGACCAGCTTTCCATAAGTTATTTGTATTTGTTGATGGATTTTCAGCAGTAAATGCTCTCCATACAGAAGCGCCTGCCACATCAGATTGCAACCAAAAGGCAGATGGATTATTTAATATGGTTGTGGCAAAACCTACACCATTGCCATTATCTTGGTTACCTGTAATATCAATATCATCTGTTAAATCTGCTAAAGTCAAATTAGTTGAAAACGGATTAGCAATGGTTCTAAATGCTCTGTTTCCTGGAATAAATAACTCAGCTGTTACCGCACCAGTAATAGTTCCTCCACCATTATCACTCAAGTTATCAATTCTACCCTCATGTGGTATTACTAAATTACCACCTGTTAATATCGTGCTACCACCAGAAACATCTGTTGTACCTACTACTCTTACGGTGTTGCCAATGGTAACAGTACCTCCACCGCTAACGGTAAAGTTCTTTAATGATTTACTGTTTGCGCTTGTTTGGTCGAAATATACTGTGTTGGTTGTACTTGTGCTGGAAACTTCAATATCTGCCTCAGTGCCACCGCTAATCTCGCCTGTACCTGAAAGAGTACCAGTTATTTTAAGTTTTTTACCACTACCAATTGCTAATTTTTTACCAGGGTTTAGTTTTAAATCTGTTACTGTTACATTTTCTGTGATGGAAACCTCAGCATCGTTTATTTCTAATTCGCTAAATGTACCTCCAGAAATAACTGCAGGTCCACAAGTAAATGTGCCACCTCCACCAGTATTAAATAATGTTGTATTAGGAATAACATTGGTACAATTAGTACTCTGTAAATCTTGGCCATTTCTATCAATTTTTCCTGCTCCAATAATGGTATTAGTAACATTATATGCGTTATTTAATGTAACAGTATTTGAACTTGTGTTAGTTTTATTTACATATAATATACCTATAGTTGCAGGTGTGCCAGTAAATAATCCCGAGGGAATTGAAAAGTTTGAACTTCCTCCAAAACTAATTCTAGCTGTTGGAAGCGCGGCATTTATAGTTCCGGAACTTCGGGTTAAACTACCATTTATTCCTAAAGTTGAACTTGCGGCCAAAGTTATATTACCTGTACCTGTTATGCCGTGAGAAATAGCTCCATTAACATTTACTATAGAATTCGACTGAAGGGCAAGAGCTGTGCCATCAGTAATAGTAATATTATTAAAATTTGTAGAGCCAGATATAGTAGCACCAATATTGTTAAAAATAACCGTACTTGTATTAGGATTAAAAGTTCCGTTATTAATCCATGTTCCAGTTCCACCACTAACACCTGGAGCTCCGTTTAATGTTATAGTTGATGAGCCTCCATCTAATAATCCACCATTTTGAATTTCTAAAGAATTTAAGGACACACTTCCTGGAAGTATTGGATTGTGCGGAGTATTCAAGGAATTTGGTATTATAATATTTGTTGAAGAAGTTGGAACTATCCCAGTACTCCAATTAGCAATGGCGGTCCAATCGCCAGAAGCAGCACCTCCAGCAGCTCCCAACCATGTTGGAACTATAGTTTCACGGGTAGAAATCATCCAATATTTTGTAAAGTTCGGATCTCCTTCTGTTGCTAAATATCCTAATCCGTGGCCAGATAATTGAACGAAATTACTTGTTGAGTTACTGCTTGTTTTTCCATGCTCATGAGGTGTTATTCCAGAATAAGGAATATGATGATCCCATAGTACTAAATTTTCTTCATTTGTATTACCGTTTAATCCAGCATCATTATATGCAAGTTGTAGTGTTACTAATGTGCCAGGTACTGGAGATGCAGGCTCAATTTTTAATACTTGGTATAAACGCTGTACTGCATTGTTTTTATCTGCGTGTAAGCCATTTGTTCCTCTGGTAACTACTACCGTAACTTGGGTAGGGAAAGTGCTAGATCCTACTTGTTGGAAGGCAATAGTTGTATTTGGATTGCCATAGGAGTATGCATTGTTATTGGCAAATGTATGTGTTCTTCTAATTTTACCCGTTACATCTCCGGTTCCTGCTGTAGAAGAACCCAAACCCATAGTTAAAACTTTAGAATCTAAATTATTTGCTGAATTAGTATTGTCTGCACTTACAGTATTAAATTGACCTACAGGTAAAATGTTAATTCCATCGTTAGTACTATACTTACTTTGTGCGTATCCAGTGTAAGATGTTACTAATTCTAGGATCCCCCTGTTACCATTTGGGTTATTACCTAAGTTTAAAGCCCCATTTACAGTAAGGTTTTGCGTAGCATTTACACCTGTGGTAGTATTGCTTATAGTTAGGTTGTGAAAAGTAGTAGCATTATTACCGGCAATGGTTTGCGCGGCAGTGCCATTGAAAACTACTGTGTTGCTTCCTTGTGTTAATGTACCATTATTGGTAAAATTACCTGCAATGTTTAAGGTGGTTGGTGCGGTTAAGGTTACGCCACTTTCAATAGTTAAATTTCCTGTTATGGTTTGGGTTGCATTTAATCCAGATTTTGTACCTCCACCAGCTAATCTTAATTCGCCTATTGAAGCTTGAGGAGAATTCAATGTTTGATTTACTGTATTTATTAATTCAATATTTACACCAATATTTTGGGTGTATGTAAATCTAGTAGCAGCGTTGTTGGTTGTTACATTTGCACCAAATATACTATTTGCTCCTCCTTGAATTCCTGTAGTATTGTTAGTTATGAGTCTTGATCCTGTCGCCATAACAAATGTAGGAATATTAGTTCCATTTAACGACCCTCCACCTTGAACAACTGTTGCAACTTCTACTTGTGAAACAAATGTTCCATTTACTGTTAAATTAAATGTAGCTCCTCCATTAGAGGGGATATTCATTGTTATTGACCCTCCAGTTGTTACTATAAAAGTAATATTAGATAATAAGTTTCTAGTTGCAGTAACTATAAGTCCGTGTCTTAAAAAATATCTCCTGTTGGAGGGGTTGGCGGTTACTGGATCTGGGGCAACAACATCAACTATCGTTGTTGCTTCTGGGTTCAACGCTGTAATTCTTGCCCATCCGGTGGTTCCATTTAAAGTTAGTCCAGTTGCTGTAGTAGAAACATAATCACCTATAGCTGGGGTGTAAGTTTGCGCTATTGAAGCCTTGCTAAATACTACAAAGCTAAAAATCAGTAAAAACACTTTCCCAAAGAGTGTTGCCTTGTAATAAGGGGTTAAAGTTGTACTTGTCTTCATAATTTGAAATTTATTTAGAGTACAAATTTCTTATTACATCACAAGTTAGTTAAGGCTAATTTGTAGAGAGTCGTCTACAAAAGGGTGTAATTGGGTTTTAAAATAGCAATATTTAGGAATGGGGTATTTAGCAGGAGAGGGAAGCACCTTAAAAAGTAGAAATTTATTTTTGGATGAAATAAACGTATGCTTTATTTATATATACGTTAATGCTCGTACTTCTTTACACAAGTAATGTGCACAAAACACTTACGGCACCAAAAGGTCTTTAAATCTAGAAAAAACAATACATTTTTGGCCCAAAACGGACGTTGAACACGTTCCAAATGGGAGTGTAAATTAAACTGTGTCAAAGCCTTCCCAAGCCTCCTTTGGGCCTAGGCC
>JAUYMZ010000217.1 GCA_030699355.1 Bacteroidota bacterium
TATTTACGGATTTTTATCAAAAGCCGACCTTCTATTTTTTATATCAATTGGTTCAGCCCGAAATTTTATGAATATTATGTAGCAGCCATTTTTGGTCTGAACCTAGTACATCTGCACTATTTTATAAGCGCTTAGCTACTAGCATTTTTGTATTGAAATTAAACAACACAAAAATGAAAAAACATTTACTCTCTCTTGCAGCATCTTTGCTAGTAGCAGGTTCTGCTTTTGCCCAATTTACGGCCGCTCAAATTTGGAGCTTAAATCTTAGGGTTGATCCAATGCCTCATAATACCATTAACATGATGTATTTTGACATGACAGTGAACTACAATTCTAGAGGCGTTCCAGTATCGGGATTATCAACAGCACAACCCGGATTGCCATTACCAGAATTTAAGATTAGCAGCAGCATTGAAGGGAACAAAGTTATTTGCATTTCGCAGGAAAAGGAAGGTAATGAGCCATGGGAAAACGTAGAAAGAGCCACTTTTGAAAATGACGGCACCCATGATACTGCTATTATAATTGAAAGAAGTAACGATGGTGAACCTTTTGCCTTGACTGGTAAAATTGTAATAGAACAATTGACGAGTTCAGGTATTTTGGTACATAAAACCTATCTTAGGGCTAACGAAACGTGGGCATTGAGCAGCAAAGAGTTTTATTACTTAACAGCAACCAGATTAGACTCGATGGTACGCTATAAATTTAATAGCAGTACCGATTCTTTACGCAACTCTTATACCTATTATTATTACAGTACAGGATTAGATTCTAGCTTACATAGCATTTTACAAACAAGCACCAATGAGTTTGAGGTTCAAAATAAAATATTAGTACTACAAAAAGAAGCCGGCAAAACCAAGCAATTTGCTGTAGAAGCGAGAAATACAACGGGTGGACCATTTCAACGCACTGCTACCTTTACCTATAAAAACACAGCTTCTTCTTTACAAGAAATGGCAGGTATAAACGGCTTGAACCTATACCCAAATCCGGTTAGTGATAAGTTACATATTTCGATTCCAAAATCTAAAACTGTTTTAGCTGCAAGACTTCTAAATATAAAAGGCGAAACACTAAAAACAGTGAATAACAGCAATGAAGTAGACGTACAAGAATTGCCTCAAGGAGTATATTTTATACAAATTGAAACAGCTGAAAATGTAATCACTCAAAAATTTATTAAAAACTGATATGAAAAAAATTGTTTTGACATTAGCCCTTTTAGCAAATGTAATTAATTCTATTGCTCAGGTTGAGGTAAGTACTAAATCATTAGATTTAAAACCGCTAAATAAGCACAAATATTGGCAATTTGGAGAGACCGGAATAGATGCTGAAACTGGAAATATTTATGTTAAAATGCAACAAGCCAATTGCGATAAAAAGAATGGGCTTGGCACAGTAAGTTTTAAAGGATCGAACTGGAATGTAGACAAATTAATCTTTGATAAAGATTTTAATTACAAAGAAACAAAATCATTTAATTATGGAAGCACGGCAGAAGCGCTATTAAATAACGAAAACATATTTGGCAAGAAGTACAATGCAAAAGCTTTAGGTTCTGGAAGTGCCGCTATTATTGATATGGCTAAAGCTGCAACAACGGCAATGCCATCAGGTCTAATAGACAATTCGTTTTTGTTTAAAACTATTGTAACAGTTAGAGGTAATAGTTTAGTTTCATCTGAAATTGGAATTTGCTTAAATTATGGAGTAGATAAGAATTATGGTGGCTATTGCTTTGAAGATGTTTGCGTATATAAAGGAGAAAGTAAACCATTAAAAGAAGAAAAAGGACAAAGATGGATAGCCATGATGAGCCATACTGTGCCAGATGGTGGCAACATAATGTACAATACAGTTGGTGTTATAAAAGAAGAAAAACAGCATTACATTTTTAGAAAATATGATAAATTTTTAAACATAGTAAAAGAAGTAAGTTTTACTTTTGATTACCAGTGTTTATTAAACGGAAAACATATAGAAATAGCACCAGGTATTTTTGATTATGTATTTATTTCAACCCCGATTAATTACAAGAAATCAAAAATGCCACTAGCTCCAGCTAACAACTATGAGTACTTTTATGTGGATGGAAATACTTTTGAGATAAAAGAGAGATTAACTATTTCTGCGCCAAATTCTCAATGGCTTTTTAATCATGTAATGCATAAAGATGGAGCTACGTATATAGTTGGAGCTTGCGGACCAAAAAACAACGTGTATGCAGATATTTTTTCTTTTCCTAAAGAAGCGGATTTCTTAAATATTCAGGTAGCTAAAATTAAAAATGGCAAATTAGTTTATGTAAGCAGTTCAATGAATAAAGAACTAAAGTCTACTTTTAAAACAGTTGAAGGATTAAAAGGAAATTCGAGTATAAACTTTAGCATGCCATCAGCTTCTTTAGATGTATCAAACGATAAATTGATTTTATCAGGTCAGCAAGAATATGGTAAAAAAGGGGCACTTCAAACAATCATTTTCGACAAAAATGGGAAAATAGAATCTATCCTAAGTAAACAAGAAAAAATCATTGCCCGATCGCATATTTCCTTCTCAAAAGATGGGAAAAAACTATATTGGTTATTAGAGGATTTAGGTGAGTATAACAAACCAGTAGATGTTGGAGGTGGAGTAATGGTATTAAATCCAAATAAAGCAAGAGAAGCTGTTTCAAGTTTATCGATAGTAACTTATGATTTAGTGAATAATAATATCACAAAGTTTCAGAATCTAGAAAATGAGGATTGGGCATTAAATTATAAAAATCCGATTTTACTTGACCAAGATAACACGATGATTTTATTAGGCAATAAAATTACCAGAAAAGCAAGAGAAAGTGAATTGGTTTTTATAACCATAAAAAAATAAACCTTACAAACATGGAATTTTATAAATTTATATTTGCTATTCTATGCATATCAATGCAAAATTATGGATTTAGCTTGAGGTAATCCCAGCTTAACCAATTCCAAAAAAGAACTTTTGAGTTCTAAATAAAACATGCTACTTACAGCAGGACTTACATTTCCTGCCGGTGGAAACAAATACAACAAAAAACAAATTACAAAAAAACAATGAAAAAACTAATCATTCCAATGCTTTTACTTGCTATGGTAGCTTGTAAAAAAGACGAAACAAAAACAGAAGACAAAGATGCAGCAGTAGCCGTAACAAAAGAAAATTTAGTGGCTACATGGAGTATTAACAAGTTTGAAGAATATACTCTACCGGGAGACTCTCTAAAAACTAGCTTTACACTAACTCCTGGATCTGGCAGCTTTACCCTTAGGGCCGACAATTCTTACTCAACAGTCACCTCATTTGGCACATCAAATGGAACCTTTTCATTGATTAAATTAAATGGCAAAGACGTTCTTATTTTAAACGAGCCAGGAGACAGACCAGATTCTAACGTAGTTACTAAACTCACCAAATCTTCCTTTATTATTAGCAACAGAGATTTTGAAGCAAATAGAAATAGTAAGGACTACACAGTTGGACACATGAGCAAATAAAGCAAAAGTAACCAAAAAAAAGAGGCTGTTTCTTCATCGAAACAGCCTCTTTTTTTTTTAGGTTCGAACCAAATTAACTCACATTATTTTTAGTGAATAAACGAATAGCTTGAGCCTTTGAGGTAACATGTAATTTTTTATAAATATTAGCAATGTGATTGCGAACCGTATTTGGACTGGTCATCATTTTTTGGGCTATTTCTTTATACTCATAACCCTCTATTAAAAACGATAGTACTTCTTGTTCTTTTGGTGTAAGGTGGTAATCATATTCTGGAGCCTTTTGATTAGGCAAATCTATAGATGCTTGCATCAATAACTTAAGTGCTTTTCTGGCAATACTTGGCGACATTGGCGCACCTTCATTGTTAAGCAAATTGATAATCGCATCCTTAACTTTATCTATTGGTTCATCTTTTAATAAATACCCATCGGCGCCCGCTTTTATGGCCGAAAATATTTTATCATCCTCATCAAAAATCGTTAGCATCAAATAGCGAGAATTTGGATAGCGCTCCTTCCCTTTTAGAACGGCTTCAATTCCATTCATAACAGGCATATCAATATCCATCAAAATCACATCTGGCTCAACAGACTTTCTGGCTTCCATCATTTTTTGCAAGAAATCTTCCCCATTTTCTGCTGTAAAAAGTACCTCATAATTTTCATATGAATTTAGTTTATCCATTAACGCAGTTCGTAAGCTCTTTTTATCATCTACAATAGCAATGTATGTCATGTTACTTTTTTTTATCATAACAAAAATGGTGTTAAGGTTTGGTTCAATAAATAGTGCATCTATACTACAAAGCTATCTGTCGCATGTTTAGGTTCAGACCGAAATACATAAGCTAAAAATTAATGCCACAATATATAGAAAAGTGAGCAATTGAAACACCTAGTACAAATGCACTATTTTATGATTGTTGATATTAACCCACATTTGTACATCAATTTAAAATTTAAACAAATGAAAAAAATTATTTACACCCTAGTTTTATTTTTTACCGTTTCTGGTAGCGTAAAAGCACAATGGACAGACTTAAACGCACCTCAAATTACAGCCGCAAATTCTGGGCATGAATACAGCCCCTTGGCAATTAGTAAGAATGGAAAAAACATTGTTGCCTATTCATCTAAAACAGTATGGAGTCCGGGTTACGCCAATACCAAACATTTTGTAGTATCTAAAGATTTTGGCGCTACATGGACAGAAAATACCGCACCAGCTAGCAGTCCGATTCAGTTTTTTTGGGAGGGAGATATTTTATTTTTACAAGAATCCCTTTCAAAAATATTAAAGAAGTCTACCGATTTTGGCGCTACTTTTACCAACCAAAATGAAGATATTTTTACCGTTGGAACAGCCGAAAAAATATGCCAATTAGCTCCAGATAATTGGATATTAATTACAACTATTTCGAGAAGAATAATGCAATCTACAGACATGGGAGTTACCTGGAACGACAAAGGTTCTGTAAATGTTTCTGCTGGTCCGAACCTATTTAGTTACACTACTGCCAAGAACGGAAACTTAATAAGCACAGGAGTTACAGGTGCCGCATACAGCTCGGATAATGGCTTAACTTGGAGTCCTAGCACTTTACCAACCACATTGCCAAATAGCGCAGATAACACGGTAAGTGTATCAGAAAATGGAGACATACTACTTTTTGTATTTCCAAGTAAGCTCATATTTAAATCAACAGATAACGGACAAAACTTCTCAGCAGTTACCAGTAATTTACCTAGCACTGCAGGCAATTGCATGTACTATAATAATGATATAATCTGCATTGGCACCGATGCTGCAACATATAAAAGTACAGATGGTGGCACAACTTTTACAAAAATGACTGAACCAAACGCCATTTTTAAATCATCCCTTTTCGGCACAAAAACCATGATTAAAAACAATGGCAATTTGTACGTTTGTGGGTTGAATAAAATTTTAAGATATGGAAGCGGAGCAAGTTCTTTAAATGAGCAATCTAAAAAAGCTATTTCGTTTAAGGTATTTCCAAATCCAGCAAACAACAAAATTAGCCTGGAAGGTTTAAGCCATTTGTCTTCACCAGAAATTACCGTACATACCTTAGAAGGTAAATTAGCACTTACACATGCTAATGGCGACGAATCAATTGACATTTCTACCTTAGAAACAGGAGTTTACCTAGTAAAGGTAAAAGATTCGATGGGAAATGTGGGCTTTCATAAATTTGTGAAAGAATAAAATAAGAAAAAATTTATCTTTGCGGGATTAAACAATTATCTCACTATGAAAATAGGAATCAATGGATTCGGCCGCATCGGTCGCTTGGTGTTTAGGGCAGCCATCAATAACCCTAAAGTTGAAATCGTAGGAATCAACGATTTAATAGACGTAGATTACATGGCATACATGTTAAAATACGATTCTACACACGGAAGATTTAATGGCGATATCGCTGTTGAAGGTGGACATTTAGTGGTGAATGGTAAAACAATCCGCGTAACTGCAGAAAGAGACCCAGCCAATTTAAAGTGGGATGCTATTGGTGCAGAATATGTAGTTGAATCTACCGGTTTATTTTTAACATTAGAATCGGCTGGTGCGCACATTAAAGCGGGTGCTAAGCGTGTAATTATGAGTGCGCCTGCCAAAGATGATACCCCAACGTTTGTAATGGGTGTGAACCAAGAGAAATACACTGCAGATATGTCGATTGTTTCTAATGCATCTTGTACAACCAATTGCTTGGCTCCTATTGCCAAAGTATTAAACGATAATTTTGGAATTTTAGAAGGATTAATGACTACCGTGCATGCCGTAACTGCAACGCAAAAAACAGTAGATAGTCCGTCTGCAAAAGACTGGAGAGGTGGCCGTGGTGCTTACCAAAACATCATCCCTTCTAGCACAGGTGCTGCCAAAGCTGTAGGTTTAGTTATTCCAGAATTAAAAGGTAAATTAACCGGTATGAGTTTCCGTGTACCAACGCCGGATGTATCTGTAGTAGATTTAACTTGCCGTTTAGAAAAAGGTGCCAGCTACGAAACCATTAAAGCTGCCATGAAAGCTGCTTCTGAAAACCAAATGAAAGGTATTTTAGGATACACAGAAGACGAGGTAGTAAGCAACGATTTCTTGGGCGATGCCCGTACTTCTATTTTTGATGCCAAAGCAGGTATTTCCTTAAATGATAACTTCGTAAAAGTAGTATCTTGGTACGACAACGAGTGGGGTTATTCTAACAAAGTAGTAGATTTAATCTGCCACATGGATGGCGTGAAATAAATTTTAAAACAAAATTCGAAATTCTAAATACGAAATTCTAAATTTATAAATCATAAAAAAAGCCTCGCATGCGAGGCTTTTTTTTATGCCATTGAAAAATTAATCATAATCCCCCATTCATAATTCATAATTCATAATTCATCATTCATAATTCATTCTGGCATAGCTTTTGTTTTTGAGGAAACATTCTTACTTTTACCATTTATTTTAAAAAACCATTATCATGAAATTAAACTTAAAAGCCCTGTTACGTTCAGGAGCCATTTTAGTTGCTGCGGCATTGATTGTGTCGGCTTGTAAATCTAAAAAGAATGCTGCTACTCCTATTGAAAAATCTACTGGAGCCATTGAAATTAGCGTTCCATTTAGCAGCAAAGAATTTTATAGCGATGCCGAAACCTTTAGGGCAAAAAGCAGCGGTAGTAGTCCCGATTTGCAAACAGCCAAAAAGATTGCCCTCCAAAACGCCAAAAGCGAAATGGCCGGCTTAATCCAAACCACTGTAAAAAAAGTAACCGACCAATACACCCAACAACGCACCATTGATAACAAAACCGAATTTAACAACAAGTTTGAAGAATTGGCCCGCGAAGTTACCAACCAAGAATTGGTAGATGTAAAAATGATTGGCGAAAAATTATTCAAAGAACCCAACAATAGCTTCACCTATTGGGTAGCGCTTGAAGCCAACAAACAAGCGGTTTTAAATGGCATTAATAAAGCCATGAACAATAACCAAAAGTTATCTCAAGACTACGACAGAAAGAAGTTTGAAGAAGTATTTAATGCCGAAATGGATAAGTTAGCCAAAGAAAGAGGCGGTAACTAATTTATATTTTATAAAACAATTTGTGCCATACAAGGTAATGCTTTGTATGGCACCTTTATTTAAAAAATTACCCATGAAAAAAACCTGGTTATATTTGTTTATTTGCGCATTGCTTGCCTTGGCTAATGCCTCGTGTAACAGCAGTAAGCATGCTAAACAAATTAAAAACAAACCAGATTGGGTTCAGCAAAGACCTATTAATACACAATATTATATTGGCATTGGGTCGGCCAGTAAATTAATAAACCCCAACGATTACCAGCGCGTGGCAAAGAAAAATGCGCTCGATGATATGATGGGGGAAATTAAAGTGAGTGTATCGTCTAACTCGGTGTTAATGCAACAGCAAAATAACCAACAATACAGTCAGCAATTCTTCTCCGACACTAAATTAATGTCGAGCGAAACCCTCGAGGGTTTTGAGGTATTGGGCAGTTGGGAAAATGCACAAGATTTTTACATTTATTATCGATTTAGCAAAGACGAATTTGAGGCACAAAAACGCCGCAAATTGATGGAGGCTGTAGAAAAATCGAAAGATTTTTTGAACCGAGCCGAAATGCTTTCGCTGCAAACAGATTATACTGCCTCCTTAAAACTTAAATTAAAGGCAGCCATTGCCTTACAAAACTATTTAAACGAAGCCATTGAAGCCGATTACAAAGGAAGAAATGTGTATTTATTAAATGAAATTCTTTCGCAAATTCAAACGCAATTGTATTTGGTTCAGCTTAAAAGCGACGAAAAATTATTGAAAGTAAGTGCGGGTAAATCTTTGGTTCAGCCCGTAATAGTTAGCGCACAATTAAGGGAAAACGACCGCTTGGGAAACAAAATTCAGTTTTTACCCTTGCAATTGGTAGGAAATGGCTTAAAATTTAAAGGCAACAACAGCTCCGAAACCCAAAGCAATGGCGAAGCACAATTTATATTAAACAATATTCAAGGTGCCAATGGCATCAGGAATATTCAGGCAAAAATTGGCGTCGAAAAACTCATATCTGGCGATAGTCTGTTGCCCTCCATGCGCAGATTATTACTTAATTTGGAAGGCCCACAAGCCAGCATTCAACTCTTGGTTGAACCTATAAAAATCTTTATAGAGAGCGAAGAAAAAAACTTGCAAAAGAAGATGAATTTTGCCGTGTTAGAGCCCGCTGTAAAAAAATATTTGGGCGATTTGGGCTGTGCCTTTGTAGCCAAAAAAGAAGAGAGCGATTATGTGCTACATTTAGATGCTGATACCAAAGACCAAGGTATTATGTGGGGACAAATGTTGAGGGCCAACATAGAAATGAACCTTGTATTGAGCGACACAAAAAGCGGCGTTGAATTGATACATGAGTCGATTGTAGGCG
>JAUYMZ010000230.1 GCA_030699355.1 Bacteroidota bacterium
AGTTAGTACCAGTGTAAATGCAACAAGAAGTTATTGGGATTTACCAAGTGAAAATCCTTTAATACCAGGATATGCCCGAGGCCCAGTAGGTTTTACAAGTCAACAATATATTGATACTGCCAAATACGACCAGAAATTTAGATATACCTATAACCGCAGAGGTTTTTGGCCAGTACGTTTATTAGCTATTAATTCTGCTAAGCGCGATAGTTTGCGTGATAGTGTTGTGAGATATATTTATGTTGATACACCTAGTACAGCCCCAAAACCAAACTTCTTTGCCGCGCGCAGAAAAGTAGGGATAGGAGAATTTGCCAATTTAGTGGATATTTCAAGTGGTGGTCCGAACCAATGGTATTGGACATTTGACCCGCCATGTAATTTATGTACCACCCCTCCTTATTTCAATAATTTCTTTGCTGGTCCTACCGACCAGAACCCGCTATTTTTTGGAGGCGACCCGGGCAAGTTCACGGTTTGTTTACAGGCCTGGAACGACAGAGGAAGTGATACGGTTTGTAAGAAAGATTATATTGAGATTATCAATAGTATAAACATTTGCAGTGGAAGTGGTGCTTCAAGAAGTACAGAACAAGAAGGATTTATGTTTGATGCGGCTGGACCAGGTTTGAGTTATACACGCACGCAACTTGCTGGTTGTCCCGGATTTTTAATTGAGCCATGTGGCGATAGTATTGTATTATGGGTAGAACGTATTAAAATGATACCATCAGATTCATTGGTAATACACAATGGTACAAGTGCATCTGCTCCTATTTTACGAACCATTGGTGGTCAAGATGTGGCCAATATTCCAGTTGATATTTTACAAAATGGAATTAGAGGTGGCAGTAGATTATTTGTTCGTTTTAAACTAGGAACGCAGGCTCCAGTGGCAGGAGTGACCGATTATGGATTTGCTGTACGTTGGGAAACTTTGCCGCCAAGTTATGGTGCTCCTGTTTCAAGAATTCAAGTACAAGATACCATTTTTAGCTTACAACCCGTTACTTTTAGCAATACTTCTACAGGTGTATTAATGCAGTATTCATGGGATACAGATGGTAATACGGTATATGATTCTACCAATGGTACCGTAACCCGAAGCTTTTTGGTAACCACGCCATTTTTTAGAAATATTTGTTTGGTTACTTACAATTGTGTGGGCAGCGATACATCGTGTAAGAATGTTTTGTTTTTACCAACTTCGCAAAAACCAATAACACGTTTTGATGTAAACAAAGTACAAGGATTTAATACCGATACTTTTAGTTTTACAGATAGAAGTTTGTACGGCCCAAGTACTTGGAGGTGGACGTTTACTCCTGGAACGGCACAATATTTAATGGGAACAAGTAATACCAGCAAGAACCCTGTTATGCGTTTTACCCAAAGAACCAAGTATACCGTAAAACTGGTAGTAACAAATCAGTTTGGAACCGATTCTTTAGTGAAGGTAGATTATATCAATATTGGTGCTTACGACCAACCACAATGTTTAAGTGATATTAACTTAGCCGATGGAAGTATTGGTATTAGTAGGGTACGATTAGAAAGTGGCATCGATACATCAACCAATGCTACCAATCCATGTTTCCAAATAGTAGGTGGTACGCAAGCGGCTTCTATGTATCGTGGCAGAAAACATGCCTTAGAAATTGTTCGCCCTGCCACAATCAGCCCAATGGATAGAAAAGCTTGGATAGACTTTAACATGGATGGATTGTTTACCAACGACGAATTGGTGATGAACGAGATGAACGCTAATAATTTATCTAAAATTGATTCTATCTTAGTTTCAAATAACCAAATCTTAGGTTCAACCAGAATGCGCGTGGGTGTAACATACGCAGGAACCCAGTTAAATCCAAGTGTTACTTTCCTAGGCGTGTTTAGAGATTATGTAGTAAACTTTCCAATGGATACTGTAAAACCTACTATGAGTTTAATTGGAAATAGTACCGTATATACAGAAATTAATAGGCCGTTTGTTGATCCTGGTGTTACAGCCAATGACAATATTGAGGGTGATATTAGTGCTAAGTTTGAAACTTATGGAATGGTAGATAATACCAAGGTTGGACCAAATTTATTGAAGTATTTGGTAAGAGACTTATATGGTAACATCAGTGATACTTTGTACAGAAATGTATTTGTAATCTTAAATCAAACAGGTCCAACCCTAAGTTTAACGCCACCCGACCAAATGTATGTGGAGGTTTATAAAAGTTTTGTTGAACCTGGTTTTATCTCTAGAGATAATCAAGGGAATATAATCAATAATCAAGTAATAATTACCTCCAATTTGGATACGGCTGTTATTGGAACCTATAGTAAGGTATACACGGTTGTAGATGCATTTGGTTTAAGTGCCACCGCGCAAAGAGCAGTGAGTGTAGGCGATAGTACCCGACCAGTTATTACACCAAAAGGAAATCCTTATGTTCACCAAGTAGAGACAGCCTTAGACTTAGCAAATGTTGTAAATGTTAGCGACAATTATTGGTCTAAAAGTTTTATCGATTTGCAAACACAAGGTACTGTAGATGTGACCAAAGTAGGTAGTTATTTTGTGCAATATGTAGCCAGAGATAATAGCGGAAATGTAAGTAATGAATCGGTGGTTAGAATTGATGTAAAAGATACCAAAGCACCTACTATTGTATTAAACGGATTTAACCCAACCAATCATGAGGTTAAAACAGCGTTTGTAGATGATTGGGTAACTGCAAAAGATAACTATTGGCCTGAGGGTACTATTGTTGTAAATAGAAGAGGAACCATCAATCCAAACGTTTTGGGAACTTACAACTTATGGTATATAGCCACAGACCCGTCGGGTAATAAAGATTCGGTATTGCGTGTAGTAAACGTAGTAGATAGAACCAAACCTGTAATTGATTTATTAGGTGTAAATACGGTTAATTTACCACGTTGGAAGGAATATGTAGATGCGCCAATTTCATTGATAGATAATTATAATTCAGATGCAGAAATGCGCGCCAATTTAATAAGAATAAATAGCTTACCTAAAAATGTGGAGGGCAATCATTTTGGAGACGGAATAGGTTTGTTTAGTGTTCGCTATCGTGTAAAAGATTTATCGGGTAACGAATCTGATGAGGTGATAAGACGAATTAATGTAGTAGCGAGTACAGGCTTAGGAGATGTGATGAACATCGAAGGTTTTATGAGTGTTTATCCTAATCCAAGTAATGGTAAATTAAACCTACGCTTGGCAGCCCCTCAGTCGGAAACAATAAATGTAATGGTATATGATATGTTAGGTAAAATGGTTCACCAAAGTCAAATACAAGGAGGCAATTTGCAAGCCAATGAATTAGACTTATCGGTTCAGCCAAAAGGATTTTACTTATTAAAAGTGCAAGCCGGAGATAAAGTATTTGCTAGAAAAATTCAAATTAACTAAGCAATTATTTTTCATAAAAAAAGAAGGCCAATCAAATTGATTGGCCTTCTTTTTTTATACTTATCTTGAGGAGTTCATTTGCTTGATTTTGTATTTTAAAAGTTTCTGATATTTGAAAGGGTGCTAAAAAACAAATTTCTTCTTGGCAACATAAAACCCAAGCTTGTTCTTTTTTAAATCTGTTTATTTTTTTATTAGTAAAATAGTCGGATACTTTTTGAGAATGTTTCAAACCAAGTGGATTAAACCTATCGCCCTCTTTTATTGCCCTAATGTTGAGCGGGAGCGATAGTAAGGATAAATCTAGCCACCAAACCTTTTCTTGGAAACCTGTGAAACTACTTTTTTCTAATTGGTACTCTGTATCTCCTATGTGAAACGAAAACGGAAATTGTGTTACCAATATGTTTGGAATGAGAGGCGCCTCAATACTTATAATAAATTGATTTCTATCTATGAGTAAGCGATTGTTTTTGCTCAGAAAAAGGGCTCCAATATTTCCATTTGTATAAGCTTGTATGGCTTGCTGGCACTGCGAAAAATTGAATCCATAAGAATTAATTAGTTCATATAATACAATCTCTGAAAAGGGCAAGGATAAAAGTTTTTCAGCTTCTATATACCTTATATTTTCTTTGCTAAGGCTTATCGATTTTTGTATAGATGCCATCTTTTCTCGAAAATAGTGGGCCGTAGCTTGCATAAGTTTGGCGCTATGTTGCATAGTGCCAATAAAACTAGGTTGAATGTGTTGAACCTTAGGTATGATTTGGTGACGAATATAATTTCTGCTGTAATCATCGGTATCGTTACTAGCGTCGTTTCTAAAAGTAATCGAATTTTCTTGCGCGTAATTGGCTAAATCTTGTTTGCTGGCAAAAAGCAAGGGTCGAACCAATTGTTTGTTTTTTGGCAAAATACCTGCTAAACCCCTGGCGCCTGCCCCTCGAATGAGGTGAAACAAAATGGTTTCGGCTTGGTCGTTGGCATGGTGCGCTGTTAAAATATAATCGTAATTATTGGTCTGAACCAATTCATCAAACCAATGATATCGCAGGTTTCTGGCAGCTTCTTGAGTGCCCAAGCCAGCAGCTAAAGCATATTTTTTAGTTTCGAAAGCTTTCTCAAAGTAGGGGATATGATGGCTTAGGCAATAGTCTTTAACAAAGGCTGCGTCTTGGGTACTTGCCTCGCCCCTCAATTGAAAATTTACATGCGCACAGCTTACATGGTAGTGTAGTTGTTTTAAAATATGGAGTAAAACCATAGAGTCTAGGCCGCCACTGAGCGCCAATAAGAGTTTATGTTTGGGTTCAAACAGAGCCTCTTTTTTTACATAAGTTTGAAATTCTTTTAAAAGATTCATTTTACACATCAAAAATATTTAGTTTTGAGCCAAATCATGCAAAAAAATCTAAATAAGTTTTTCGGAGTCCTATTTCTCTTGCTCATGTGCTTGCAAGTTTTGGCTCAAACCAAGAATAAAGTGGAGATTTTGGCTGCTCAAAATTTCGAATTTATTAAAACCGGGGATAAAAATATTAGCAAGCTTATTGGTAATGTTCAATTAAAGCAGCAAAATACCCTCATGTATTGCGACAGTGCCCTCATTTATGAAAGCGAAAATGTGGTAGAAGCTTTTAGCCATGTAAAAATTAATCACAACGATAGTGTTACCATTACCGGAGATTATTTGCTTTACGATGGCAATACCAAAAAAGCCCTGATAAAAGGAAACGTTGTTTTGGTTGATAAAGAAATGACCCTTACAACAGAGCAGTTAGATTATGATTTGGCAAATCAGTTTGGGTATTACGACCTTGGTGGTAAAATTGTTAGTAAGGAGAATGTTTTAACCAGTAGAATCGGCTATTACTACGCCCGAAAGAATGAATTTTTTTTTAAACAAAAAGTATATCTCAACAATCCAAACTACGTAATGGTGAGTGATACCTTGTTGTATCATACTTTAAAAAAGACTGCCTATTTTTTTGGTTCGACCCAAATTACAAGCGATAAAGATAAAATTATTTGCGAAAACGGTTGGTACAATACCCAAACAGATCAATCTCAGTTTAGCAAGAATGCCATTATTTTTACAGATAGAAAAATGTTGAAAGCCGATAGTTTGTTTTATGATAGGAAAGCAAAATTGGGCAAAGCTTTTAGGCGCATACATGTATATGATTCTGTTCAAAAATTGCACTTGTTTGGCAATACCGGTATTAGTAATGGCCGAACCAAAATTACTTATGTTAATGGGGAAAGTTATGCCCTTAAATTAATGGAGAAAGGAGATAGTTTATTCTTGTTTTCTGATACCTTATTGGTGGCCGAAAAATTGGGCATGCAAAAGCAATTGTTTAAGGCTTACCATCAAGTGCGTATTTTTAAATCGGATATGCAAGCTGTTTGCGATAGTTTGGTTTATATACAAGAAGATTCGTTGATGCAGTTGTTTAAGGCCCCAGTTATGTGGAGTGGTGTGAACCAAATTACCTCTGATACGATTTTGTTTTACATTAATAATGGTAAACTCGATTCTTTTAATCTATTGAACAACGCCATGATAATTAGCAAAGAAAAGGGCGCTCACTATAACCAAATAAAAGGTAAAAATATGAGTGGTGCTATGGATAGCAGTCAGCTTAAAGACCTATTGGTTTTTGGGAATGGTCAAAGTATCTTTTATGCTAAAGAGGATAGCTTACATTATATTGGTGTAAATGTAATAGATTGTAGCGAAATGAACTTTGAATTTATGAAAGGACAAATTCATAAAGCAACCTTTATATCTTCACCAGATGCTACTTTGTATCCATTGGATGAACTTAAGCCAGAGGAATTAAGATTAAAAGGATTTAAATGGCGGGAGGCCTTGCGCCCAAAAAGGTTTTAGCTTCATAATCAATTAATTTTATTTTATTATGAAAAAATTATGTAAGCTAAATTTGTTTTTAATAACTTTTTAATTACTTTTGGTTTCAAAGAGAATTTTATTTTTTTTTAAACAAAATTTGTAAAAGGTATTGATTAAACAAAATATATTCTTATTATTGATTTTTGAAGTTTGAACACAATTTAGAAACACATGAAATACAACTACACTTTCAATGTTTTACGCTTCCTTGTATTATTAGTGGCTTTTGGGCTGCTAAGCAATACACGTTTGAATGCGCAAGGTTTGGTAACCAACAAAACCTACATTGTTAACGGCGCGCCCGATTTGGTTGCTCCTGTTGACACATTTGCCAATTTAACTGGTCCTATTTCTGGTCCCACTTATGGTGCATTAACCTACCTTAATCAGTTTGGTATGAATGCAACTCAGACAGGAACGGGTCAAGTTACATTCTTGTTATCGGCGGGTTATAATCCTGTTGAGCCTACTGTTTTAAACATTGGTTCTGCAACAGGCGCTGGTGGATGGCCAAACATGTTTTGGAATGCAAATAGTCCAATTGTAATTAGGCCAGCTGCAGGTCAGAATTTCACCATTACAACATCAGCGTTGATTGGAGCTAACCAATCTTTAGTAAGGTTTAATGGAGCTTGGTTTGCTTCTATTGATGGCGCTGGTACTGCAGGTCAAAGAAATTTGACTTTCTTTATGCCAAATACTGCTACGCAACCTACTTCTAGGGTAGTAGATTTTATGCCTACATCTGGTCAAAGAGTGCAATCAGTAGGTATCAAGAACTCAAACATCATTGGTCATTCAACTGCGGCCGCAAATTCAACTTTTGCGGGTGTTTATTTAGGTGGTGTATCTGCCGGTACACCAACTGCCTTGGGTCAGAACCAAAATATTGAAGTAATAAACAATTATATTATAGGTACCCAACATGGTGTTTATTTTAGAGGTTTAGCTAATACGGTTAATCTTCAAAATAAGAGTGTAACTATTAGTGATAATATTATAGGTGATTATACCAATACTTTTAGACCAGGTGCTACTGCCAATACCGGAGCAGCCAATGCCAACGGTATTTATTTGAATGCAGTGGCCAATGCAGTGGTTTCTGGAAACACAATTAGTAATACTGTTGCAGCTTCTTCAAATTATAAGGGTATTTTTTTAACCAATGAAGGTGGTGGAGCAGGTTTATCTTTAGATTCAAACATTCAAATTGTAAATAATAGAATTTACAATTTAAATATTACTGCTTCGGGTGGTGTTGCTGGTATTCGTATAAACTTGGGTGCACACGCGCAACATTTGCGTTTATTACTTGCCAATAATATGATTTCTAAATTATCTGCAACTGCTGCACAAGCTGCTTTAAATGGTTTTGCCTATCCAATTGGTATTTTGGTTGAAGATAATTCAGCAAATGTAGGATTAGAAGTTTTTCATAACTCTATTAATTTAACTGGTTCAACTTTACCTGCTAACTCTTTCTCGGCATGTTTTGCAACTGGTCCGGCTGTTACAGGTGGAATTATTATGATGAATAATTCTTATGCAAACAGCATGGGAAGATTAACCAATAATGTAACTAATTATACAGTATATAATGTATTAACAACTAGCACTACTGCTACTCCATTTATTTATAGTAGTTTTAATAACTATTTTACTACTACTTATGATGGTGGAACTTTCTTTGTGGGCAGATTGCGTGGAAGAGATTATACTTCATTAAAAGGATATAGAATGAATCATCTATCAGATTCAACTTCATATTCTACTATTCCTCCATTTAAAAATGATTCTGATTTAACGGTAAATAATGGCGTAAGTCACAGAACCTTCAACTCAGGTGCTAACTTGGGAATGTTTTTTAATTTTTATCCAACCATTTGGAGTGAAATTAGATTTAAAGTTAATTATGATATTAATAATACCACTAGAAGTGGTTTTGGTAGATTTACTACAATTGGTTGTCATGTTTGGGCTGGTGATTCATCTAATAGCAATATTAGCTTAAACGGGCCAAGAACATTCCCAATTAATGGTTTTACACAAAGACCAACTATGTTGAACCAAAACGGAAGTTTTGCAACCATTACAGAGGCTATAGATTATATTAATCATTATGGTGTGGGTGGATCTGGTAATATTGTATTAGAACTACAACCAGGTTATAATGGAGAAACAACCCATTTGCCTGCTTTAATTGATTATCCTGGTTCTAATTTAGGTAGACCGGTTATCTTTAAAACACAAAACAATTTCTCTACTACTATTACAGTTCCAAACCAAGCATCTATGAATAACCTTTCGGTGTTAAAATTCATGGGAGCAAATTGGGTAACTTTTGATGGTGGATTAAACAAAGGAATTACCTTCTCAATGCCAGATTTGGCTACAAATTTCAATACACGTATTATCTCTATCACACCAGTTGATACAGCCAGTAATAATATTACCATTACCAATTGTAAGTTAATTGGTAACAGTACTACTACAGCTGTAAATACGGGTATGGGTATTTATGTTGGTAGTCCTTTTATTAATGGCGTACCTTTAACTTCTTTAAAGCAAGGTTTAGATCATATTAAATTTGTTTCCAACGAAATTACTGCTGTTAGAAGTGGTATTGAATTCCATGCGGCTGGTGCATCTATTTTTGCTTTAATTAAAAGCAATATTATAGGTGGAACAATTGCACCGGGTACTGCTCAAAAAACCAATTTTGTTGGTGGTGTAGCAAATTCGGTGGGTATTCGCGTAAAAGGTCTTGTTAGTAGTGTAATTGATAGCAATGTTGTTAGAAATTGTATTCCTACCGCTGCCTTATCTAATGGGTTTATGGGTGTTGTTTTAGATGAAACAGGTGTACCTATTTTCTCTGATATGGAAGTGACTAGAAACTTTGCATACAACTTAGTAACTACTACTGGAACTTATACAACAGGTATCAGGGTGTTTCTAAATAATTTAGCAGGCTCAAGGGGAATTAGACTATATAATAACTATGTAGGTAAAGTTATTGGAAATGGAACAGGTTTAAACTTTAGTAATCTAAATCCAGCTGGTATTATCTTAGATGCTGCCGCAGCCAATACCAATGCAGGTATTGCTTTAGCGCATAACACCGTATTTTTAAATGGTGTGGGTTTAGGAAATAATAATAGTGGTAGTGCAGCTTTATTTGTAAGTGCCAATATTCGTGGCGGTGTAGAAATTTGTAACAATATTTTTGGTAACAGGTTAAGTAGAACTTCTGCCGCTGGAAATAGATATGCAGTATTGGTTGGTGCTCCAACTACTCCTTTCACCACCAATGCTATTTTACCATTTGCTGCTAATAATAATAATTATTTTGCTACTGGAAATGGTACAAACTTTATAGGTGCTAATAACAATGGTTCTGTAAATAGAATTAATATAAACGATTGGCGTGCCTTTACCGCAGCTGACCCGGCCTTAGCTGGAAGTGATGGAAATTCATTTAATTGGATAAGTACTTTTAAAACAGATACAACTCCTGATGTAGATTTACTTTACGGTGGTTTAGTACCAGGTGGAGCTTCTTTTGTAACAGGAATTTGTAATGATATTTATGGTAATCCTCGCTACCAATGTACGGGTGGTCCAACTACTAGTACTCGTTGGGTAGGTGCTGCCGAAATTGGTTTACCTTATCCAGCTTTACAAGGAAATACTACTTACCAAATTAATGGTATAGATAACCCACCAACACCTTTCTCTCCAAATTCTGGAAGTTTCAGAACTGTTAGAAATGCGGTTGATTATTTAAATTCACAGGGTGTAGATGATCCAAACTTTGGTGGTTTTAGAACCATTAAATTAGAAATTGCTGCCGGTTATGTGGGAGAATCAGATACTTTTATGGGACCAATCACTGTGTTAGATTACCCTCGTCAATCTAATACTCGTCCGGTTGTGTTAACTGTTGCTAGTGGTAGAAACGATACGATTAGAGTAACTTCTAATGTTAATGCTGCCATTGCGCCAAACATGAGTTTATTCCGTTTCAGTGGTTGCCAGTATTTCACTATTGATGGAAATAATGGTACTGCTGGTCAAAGAAACTTAACCTTGGTATTGCCTGCAAACTTTACTCAAGCAACCAACAAAGTTGTAGATATTATTAGTGGTGTAGCTCCAATTACATCAACAATGCCGTTTACTTCTAATAATGGCATTAAAAATTGTAATATTATTGGTAATTCTACAACCACTACCATTCAAACTTTTGCAGGTGTATATATGGGTGGATTAATTACTCCTTCCAATTCTGTTGTTGGTGGTAATGGTTCTAATACTATTCAAGGTAACTTTATTGGTGCTGTTCAAAATGGTGTATACTTAAGAAGCAATGGGGCAGAAGCTGATATGGATAACGGAAACGTTGTTCTTAATAATACGATTGGTGGCACAATTGCGCCGGGTGGTTCAGTTAACACAAACTATTTTGGTGGTGTTGCTAATGCTGCTGGTATTATTGCTTTCTCTCAAATTAATTTACAAATTTCTAATAATACAATTAGAAACAGTCATCCAAACTTTGCTAGCCCTCGTGCTATTGAGTTGGGTACAATAGCTACACAATCACCAATTTTAAGTAGCCAAGTTAGAATAAATGCGAATACAATTAATAATATTAGCACTATTGCAGCTGGTGGCGCTTATGGTGTTTTTGTAAACTTCTTAAACAACAATACCAACGTAAACAGAGATATCATTATCTCTAATAACATGATTTCTGGAATATCTTCACCAGGAACCAGTGCAACCGGTACCAATTTTGGAAATAATACATTTGGTATTTATTTAAATGCATTGTCTAATATAGGTAATGTTAACCAATTTGTAGGTGTTGGAATTTATTACAACTCTATCAACTTAGGTGCAGGTGCTACTACCACTGCAGCGAATGGAATAAGTGCTTGTTTGGGTATTCCTTCTTTCATTAAGTCAGGTGTAATGACTCAAAACAATATTTTCCAAAATCGTTTGGGAGGTACAGGTAATCCTAATAGAGTTTATGCTGTTGCTGTGGGTGGTTTAGATAATCCATTTACAACAAGTGATTATAACAATTACTTTACAAGTGCAAGTGCACCTTCTATTGCAGCAAACTTTGGTGTTAATGCAAGTTCTGCTACTCCTACTGTTTATAATGAATGGTTTGAAATTATGACATTTACAAGGCAGGATACTTTATCCTTAACTGGATTGGCTCCATTTACCAGTGATAATAACTTGTATATTCCTGCTTCTACTGCATCAAACTTATACCAAGCAGGTAAGCCATTGTTCCAAGTTATTAATGATATCACAGGTTCTCCTCGTAATTTCTTCCAATCTACTATTGGTGCCCATGAGTTTGCTGGCACCTACTTAGACAATGTGTCACCTAGAATTTTTAATGCGGGTGATGCAACAGCTTGTCAATCGGGTCCAATTGTATTAGATTTTAATATTTATGATAAATTGTTAACTGCAGATTCTTTATACTATAGAATCAATGGTGGTGGTGTTAGCAATATCCAAGCATCACTAAGTATTGGTACTTTCCGCAGATACATTATTCCTGCGCAGCCAAGTGGTACTTTAATTGAATACAGAGTTTCAGCAATCGATTTCCCAGTTCCACCAAATGTAGGTTCATTCCCTGCTGGTAAAATTTGGGATACTTTGAGTACTGGAATCAATACATTCCCTTACTTCAATGGATTTGAAGGTGTAAATAATCCAGCTTGGACTTCTCAGTCTATCTCAGGTAATGCAATATGGGAAATTGGTTCAAACGGTTCTACTTCTAATCCTCCATTGGGTGCACGTGCTGGAATTAAGTCTGCTTTATTCCGTTCATCTGCTTACCCAACAGTGGGTGCTTCTGCTCGTTTGGTTTCTCCTTGCTTGGATTTCTCAAACACACAAAGCCCAACTTTACGTTTCTACGTTTCTCAAAACAGCGATTTGCCTAATAAACAAGATTCAATTGAAGTTAAAGTTTCTTTTGGTGCCAATATTTGGTCTAATGCTTTAAGGTCAGTTCGTCGTGTAAATCCTGACTTCCCACTTCCTGGTTATACCATGGTTGAGGTTTGCTTAGGAGCTTTCAAAACTAGTGGCTTACGCATTGCTATTGAGGCTTATGGCTCGGGTACTGGTCAGAATATTCAAATTGATGACATTACCATTTACGACGATGTACAAAACCAATCGATTACGCCTAAGTCATTCAATCAATGCTTTAGAGACCAAGTTTTTGTTGGAATCAACAACACCGACGCTCGTTTTAGCTACCAAGCCATTGATTTAGCTACCAACCAAATTTTAGACGAAAGAGAAGGTACTGGTTCTAATATGAATTTATCTTTCATGACAACTGCTGCAGATACCATGCGTTATATTGTAGTGGCAAGTAATCTTACTTCACGTTCAATTAATACTGGTTTTGGTGGTGGATTTATTACTTGTAGCAATGTATTGCCTGATACCATTAGAGCTGTTGTAAACAGATTCTATAACGGTCCATTTATTACAGCTGGTTCTCCTTTCCAAGGTTCATACAATGCTGGAGATGGCAACAATCCTGATGGTGCTAGAGTTGGTGATGTTATTACTTACCAATTTGTACCACCAGCTTTCTATACCAATGCGAGCTATGGCTCTGGTTGGTCTATTCCAACAATCAATGCTTTTGCTGAGGCCAGTGGTATTCCTTTCACTGGATTTAACTTTACACCTCCTTCTGCTTCAGGTCCTGGATTTATTAGATTTACTACTACTGCGAATATGTTAGATAGTAATATCATCTTCGACTTTAGAGTAAGAATTAACGCATCTGGTTGTGATAGTAGCTTTAGAAGGGTATTGCGTGTTGCAGTTCCACCTACTGCTAATTTTGATTTCACTCCTCCGGCAGCTAATTTATGTGCAAAGAATCCAATTAACTTTAATGCCGTTGGTTCTACCTTGCCATCAAATAATTTCCCTTTCACTTTTACTTGGTTATTTGGTGATGGAACTTTCTCAAATGTTCAAAATCCAACCAAAGTATACGACTCTGCTGGAACATACCAAGTGCGTTTTGTGTTAGCAGATAGATATGGTTTAACCTCAACCAAAGTTGAAACGATTACTGTTTTGCCTGCACCAACCGTTAACTTTACAACAACTGTTCCTTGTGCAAATGATTCTACCGTATTCTCTCCAAATGCACAACCTGCTGGTTCTGTATTCTTATGGACTATGCCAAATCAAACTACTCAAAACAGAGAGGTTGCTAAATTTAACTTTGGTAAATTTGA
Organism: Bacteroidota bacterium; assembly: GCA_030699355.1. GTDB lineage: Bacteria > Bacteroidota > Bacteroidia > UKL13-3 > UKL13-3 > B1. Next base: position 13,664 of record JAUYMZ010000230.1, read on the forward strand.
TACAACCTATAGAGTTTCTTTACGCATAACAAATACTAGTGGATGTTTCAATTCAGAAACCAAGAATATTTATGTTTTTGCTAAACCAACTGCTAATTTCTCAACCACAGCGCATTGTTTAAGTAATAATGTTCCTATTACCAATACAAGTACGATTCCTGTAGGTAATATGGGCTTTAACTGGACGTGGGGTAATGGACAAAATAGTTTGAGTGCAACTCCTACGTATAAATATCCAGTAAGTGGTACATATTCTGCTACCTTAAAAGTTAGCTCTGCTTTTGGTTGTACAGACTCAATAACCAAAACCATTACTGTTTACGATCGTCCATTTGTAGGCTTCACTGTTGTTAATCCTTGCTTTGGTCAGGATGACGTTACCAGCTTCCAGAACAATACTACCTTCGCTGGTGGTGGACAGAACTTAGACTACTCATGGAACTTTGGTGATTTGTCTACTTCAACTGCCTTGAATCCAACTAACTCATACCGCGGAACAGGTAACTACATGGTGCGTTTATTGGCTGTAGATAAATTAAATGGATGTAGAGATAGTATTAGCAGAAATGTTACTATTTCATACAAGCCAGTTGCTCAATTTGCTACATCACCTGATGCTGGTGTGTGCGAGAAAAATCTATTGCAGGTTTTAAATACTTCATATAGTATCGACCAAACTCCTTTAAACTGTAACTGGAATTGGGGCGATGGACAAACAGATACTATTTGTAATGTTAATCATACTTATCAAGCGCATGCTTTATATAAGATTACATTAATTACTACAACTGCTCAAGGTTGCCGAGATACTGCTACCAAAGATATCTCTGTATCTACTATTCCTAACTTAGATATCAATGTTACAACTATAGATACTGCATCATTCCCTTATTGCTTAAATAAGAAATTATTAACAGCAAATATTGTAGATGGCGAATCATACACTTGGAGAATGGGTGATGCTAGCAACACTGTTCGTCAGGATGACCATGAAATTGAGTTTGTTTTTGCTACTAAAGGTAAATACAATGTGGTGTTAACTGTAAAAGACATTGCTGGATGTACAGTTACCGATTCAGTTGAAGTTATTATCGACTGCTCAGTGGGTGTGGAAGATGAGTTAGCCTCGGCTTACGATGTTACTACTTTCCCTAATCCATTTAATGACAATACTAACCTTAGCTTCGACTTACCTAAAGCGGTTAATGTAAATGTAGTGGTAATGGATATGTTAGGTAGAACTATCGAAACAAAATCTTTGGGTAGATTATCTGCTGGCAAACACAATGAGTTATTAAATAACTTTGGTGCAGCTGGTTCATACCTTATCAAGATTGAGTTAGATGGTACTCCAATCTACAAACAAGTTATTAAGCAATAAGTAATAACAACATACAATTAAAAAGGCTGCTCATCATAGATGGGCAGCCTTTTTTTATGCGCACTGTATGTAGAATTATGATTCAAAAAAAAAGACTTTACCATGTCTGGTAAAGTCTTTTTTTGAATAGGTAAATAAGATTATAAATTACCAACCATGTTTGCAGGAACTACCCATTGGTCAAATTGTTCACTGGTTAATAATCCCAATTCAATGGCTGCTTCACGTAAGGTTTTGTTTTCCTTGTGTGCCTTTTTAGCAATCTTAGCTGCGTTTTCGTAGCCAATATGTGGGTTTAAAGCGGTAACCAACATCAAGGAGTTTTCTAAATGTTTATTGATAATATCGAGGTTGGCTGTAATACCTGCTGCACAATTATTATTAAATGATACACAAGCATCACCAATTAAGCGGGCACTTTGTAAAACATTTGCCGCCATTAAAGGCTTAAATACATTCAATTCAAAATGTCCGTTGCTGCCACCAATAGAAACAGCTACATCATTTCCCATAACCTGCGCAGCAACCATTGTCATGGCTTCTGGCTGGGTTGGATTTACTTTGCCGGGCATAATAGACGAACCTGGCTCGTTATCTGGAATAACAATTTCCCCAATTCCACTTCTTGGTCCTGATGATAACATGCGAATATCATTTGCAATTTTCATCATGCTAACGGCAACACGCTTTAATGCACCACTCATTTCAACCATGGCATCATGTGCAGCAAGTGCTTCAAATTTGTTGGGAGCCGTAACAAAAGGAAGGCCCGTAAATTCAGCAATTTTTTTGGCAACCAACACATCATAACCTTTTGGTGCGTTTAAACCTGTTCCAACCGCTGTACCTCCTAAGGCCAACTCTGAAATCATTTCTAGCGCATTCTTAAGGGCACGAATGCCATTGTCGAGTTGCTGGGCATAACCCCCAAATTCTTGTCCAAGCGTTAATGGGGTAGCATCCATAAAGTGGGTTCTACCTGTTTTTACGATTTCTTTAAACTCTATGGCTTTTGCGGCAAGGGTATCGCGCAATAATTGAATGCCAGGAATGGTTAATTCTGCCACCATTTTATAGGTAGCAATATGCATGGCGGTAGGGTAGGTATCATTGCTCGATTGCGATTTGTTTACATCATCATTTGGATGCAATACTTTTTTCTCATCGGTTAATTGTCCACCAGCAACCACATGAGCTCTGTAGGCAATAACTTCGTTCACATTCATGTTACTTTGCGTACCGCTTCCAGTTTGCCAAATTACCAATGGAAACTCTCCATCCAATGTGCCTGTTAATATTTCGTCGCAAGTTTTACTTATTAAATCGCATTTTTCTTGACTCAATACACCTAGTTCGGTATTGGCATGCGCCGCAGCCTTTTTTAAATAGGCAAATGCATAAATAATTTCTTTGGGCATACTGGCTTCCGGACCAATTTTAAAATTGTTTCTAGAGCGCTCTGTTTGGGCTCCCCAATATTTGTCGGCCGGAACTTTCACTTCACCCATGGTGTCGTGTTCAATTCTAAATGTCATAATGGTTATAAAATTAATTGCGCAAAAATAACTTTTTCTGGTAGGCAATTCCTAAGTTTTTGCCTGTTTTTATTATTTGTTTTTGGTCTGAACCCAATCAGTAATACAGCCAATATACCTTCTAAAATTTGGTTCAGCCCAAACCGAGTAGCCTATTCTTCCTCACTCCATTGCGGGAAATTGTTTAAGTTTACATTGTTTGCATAATAGTTCTTGGTAAAATTGCACCAAACACAATCTTCCTTTCCGCATCCTTGGGTGAATTCTTTTTGCATTATTTTTTGGTAAACACTTACTATTTGCTCTTGAACAATGGTAATGTCTTCGGGTATGATATTGATTTTTTCTTTGTGAAAACTGTATTTTCCGCCGCTAGATATGGGTTCAATAAAATCGAATTCACTGCTTCTCATTTCCCATTTTTTGGTAGCGTCGTTATCCATTAAAATTTTATAGAACACGGCTTGGCGCCAATAATCACCACCAAATTTGTCTTCAAATTTGGGTTCAGCTTCTTTAGCCAATGCTAATTCAACAGCTTCTGGGTTGGGTCTTCCAAATTTATTTTTGGCATTTTTAAAAGCCCCCGTTTTGTAATCAACCACATTTACTTCATTGCCATCAAATTCCATTTTATCTATTTTTCCGTTAATTGGAACACCTTTTACCAACACGTTTCTGTAGGAGCGCTCAATGCTGGTAACTTTATTCCATTGGCCAATATAATTCTGGTAGTAGGCAGGTAATATTTCTTCTCCGTATTCTATGCGTCGTTTAAAATCGGCTTCAGTAAAATTATCCTGATTTCTTTTCATAAACCACCTAAAATCGTTTAAAAGGGTTTCTTCACCAGCGAATTTTTTATCTTCACTGTTATTCATTTTCTTGAACAATTGTTCTAATGCAAAATGTATGGCTGAACCAAATGTCATGCTGCCGCTTTTTGGCGCTGGTACTTTAATGAAATTATTGAAGTAAAAAGATATCGGGCATTTTAAATAATGGTTTAAATGGGTTACGCTTAATGAATATTTTTCGAGTAAGCTATCTGTAAAACCATTGTCTATGATATTTTTTGGGAGAATTGTTTCATCCACCTTATTCAAAGCCTGATTGGTGAAATTTAAAAGCTCATTGGCACTGGCATATTTTTGTATTATTTCAATACTTTTATCCTCTGTTATCTCGGCAATAAATCTACTTGGTTCAAGGTCTTTTCTCTGCAAGTCTTGTTGGGCAAAGCTCATCATTAATTGCTTTTTAGCACGGGTCATGGCTACATAAAATAAGCGTCTATTTTCCTCTGTTTCGTCGCCCGTTATGCTGAATAAATTTTCGGGTAGGGCATAGTTTCTGTTTCTTTTTCCTTCGTCCCATGCCTTGCTATTGCAGGCTATCATAAACACATATTCAAATTCTAAGCCCTTAGAGGAATGCGCGGTTAAGAAGTTTACACCTGTTTCGCTGTATACGATTTTTTCAGCTGCCAATGCAATTTTGTTTTCTTGCATCATGCGCAACAATTGACTCAATGATTTAAGCTTATGTTGAGGCTTTTTCTGGCATTCAGTTTTAATAAAATCAAAGAATGTTCTTAACACTTCCATTTGCCAAGTTTTCTCGGTATCACTTAGGGCTGAACCTAATAATCCGCAATCTCTTATTATTTGATGGATACTTTCTTGGGGAGTTTGGTTCAGGGCAGAAAGAATAAGCCCTTCCATGGTTTTGCTAAAATGAGTAAAGCTTATTCCGTGTGTTTGTTGCTCAAATAAATCGCCTTGTTTTTTAAGGGCAATTTTGGCTAATTCTTCTCGCCAACTGGTATTTTTTTCATTAAAATTTTGGCGGGCAATATTTACTGATAAGCGCGCTATTTCTAAGGTTGGAATCGCAAATTCTTTGAAATGTAATATCTCAAAAAGAAAGTTTTCTCCGCTAAATGCTTTTTCTGTTTCTGCGGCTAAAAACTGCATAACTAAAAATATTTTTTGGATAATCGGTTCCTGTAAAATATCTATTCTTTTTCGAGCATTTATCTCTAGGTTTTTGCCTTGCAAATAGGCTGCCATCTCTTCTGCCTGTTGGTGATTTCTGTATATAATGGCAATTTCATTTAAGGGTACTCCTTGGCTTTGCAACTGTTCTATTTGAGCACAAATATCGCTGCTTTCGTGTAAGGGATTATAGTAACTTATTACAGTAGGTTTTATTTGAATACTCGCTCTTTCTGGGTGACTAGCCACTAAGATTTTTTCTAGGGCAATGCGTTGCGAATTTCTGCTTATTAAGTTTTGTGCCGCGTCTAAAATGGTCTGACTAGAACGGTAATTGGCGGTAAGAGTAACGCGTTTTAGATGCGTTTCGAATTGGCTTATAAAATTTTGGATATTTTCTATGTTAGCTCCTTGAAAACGATAGATAGATTGGTCGTCATCACCAACAGCAAACACATTGGGAATATCCCAATAACTGATAAGTAAAGATAGCAAATCGTTTTGCGAACCGCTGGTGTCTTGAAATTCATCTACCAGAACATACTGGTATTTTTCTTGGTAATCTGCCAACAAACTCGCATTTTCATGAAAGGCTTTAATAACCCACAGAATCATATCTGCAAAGTCGTAACGGTGATTGCTTAACAATTTTTGCTGAAAATTTTCATATTGGGCAATGGCCGCTTTCAATAACTCCATTTTATCTATGGCGGCTTGCAGGGCATCCTTTTTTACATCTCCTTTTTTGTAGGCATTTCCTTGTTTGTCTTTACCGGCTCTTTTGTATAAAAATTCTGGTTTTTCTGGAAGTTCTTTGATGTATTCATCTGTTTTTTGAACCAAGTATTCGGGACTCCAATCTTCTTTTTTCATTAATTGAAACAAGGATTTGAGGCGATTTATTTCAAAATATACATCACCCGTATATCTTTTTAATGGATTATTTTTGGGCAGAGCATCTACCAATTCTCTTAAATATTCTATGGTTTCAAGTTCACTTACGGGGTCTAAATTTCTGAACCCAAACACATCTAAATTATCTTGAATTACTCGGTTACAAAACCCGTGGAAGGTAGCAATTTGAACACGATAGGCGTCTGGACCAATAAATTCTTGAAGGCGTTTACGCATGGCAACAGCGCCGGCGTCTGTATAAGTTAAACACAGAATATTTTCTGGTAAGGCATCTGTTTCTAGCAAGATACGTGCAATGCGCGCAGCTAAAATTTGCGTTTTTCCAGTACCTGGTCCGGCTATAACCAAAACGGGACCTTCAATATGTTGTACCGCTGCTTGTTGTTCTGCATTCAGAGCTGCAAAAACTGCTTCAAATTTTGATAAGTAATTTAACATTGCCATGAGGCTCAAGCTAAGCTTTTGCCTTCAAGAATGCAACAAGAAAATATTGGAAGTTTACAAATACCGTTTATCTATTCGAAATCAACTTAGGTTCAGCCCGAATAAAATTATTTTTGCAGCATACAAACCACGGCGTAGGCTACAATTCCCTCTTTTCTGCCAATAAATCCAAGGGTTTCATTGGTTGTAGCTTTAATAGATACATCGGTTAATTCTATGTTACAAATTTGAGCCAAGCAGGTTCTCATAGCCAAGGCATGTGGCATAATTTTAGGAGCTTCGCAAACAACAGTGGTGTCTAAATTCCCAACTTTATATCCTTTTTCTGAGGCAAGCTCTATGCATTTTGCTAAAATTATTTTGCTATCTATACCTTTGTTGACGGCGCTTGTGTCTGGAAAATGAACGCCAATATCTCCTAGAGCTAAGGCGCCTAAAATGGCATCCGAAATAGCATGAACTAGCACATCGGCATCACTATGTCCTAATATGCCTTTTTCGGCAGGAATGCGAATACCTCCTAGAATAAAATCTCTCCCAGCTACTAGCTGGTGAACATCAAAACCAAATCCTATGCGCATTAGTTCTGTTGTATGCTGTTTTCGTTTTCTTTGTTCTGACTAGAGAAAGCATCTATATCAAATAACAATGAAAATCTTAAAGTTCTTTCAAGTGGATTTCTGGTTTCAATTGGTACTAAATAAGATAAATCTATACCAAATACATTGAACCTAAAACCTGCCCCAAACGTGAGGAATTTTCTATTTCCTTTAAATGGATTTTCATAAAAGAAACCTGTACGTAAGGCAAATTGTTTATCGTACCAATATTCAACTCCTGTAGAGATATTAATTTCTCTCATTTCTTCTCTAAATCCACCGGGTGCATCATAAAAACTTTGAATCATACCTTGAATAATGGGTACATCTGGATCCATTCCACTTTCAATTACCCCTCTACCGTTGGCAATACTATCAAAGCCACTGCTTGCTTTATAATATCTTGGATTGGTTGGAACCAATAATTTGTTAAAATCTACTGCTAAGGCAATGGTATTGTATTTATCAATCTCAATTTGGCCGTACCCACCAATTCTTAAATTAATGGGAATAAAGTTTTGAAACTGTTGACTGGTATAAGAAATTTTTGAACCAATATTGGTAATGGCAGCTCCAAAACCATAATTTAAAGCATACTTATTTCCCTCGTATTTAATTCGAGTTTTGTTGTTATAGTAAGCGGCAATATCTCCGGCAAAAGCATTACCAGCTTGCACGGCAGCCTGACTTTGATTAAAAGCCCCAGCGAGATCACTCCTGATATATCTGAAGGCAATTCCTAAAGAAAAATTTTCTGATAATTTTGAGGCATAGCCTAAGTCAACAGCCAATTCACTTGGGTTGTAGCTTCCCATGCTGCTTCCAAACTGGTCTGTAAATTGGATTTGACCCAATGAAAAATACCTTAAAGAACCTGCAATGGCAGAACGTTCGTTAATTTTTCCGTAACCACTCATATAGGCTAATGAGATATCAGGTACTAAGCTCCTCAACCAAGGAGTATAACTTAAACCTACGCCACCTTTGCGTTCATTAAAAGGCAATTTGGCTACATTCCAATGTAAGGCAAACGCGTCGTTGGGCAAGGCAACCCCTACATCACCCATACCGCCTCCACGTGCTTCTGGTGTTATCATTAAAAATGGAACCGCCGTG
>JAUYMZ010000242.1 GCA_030699355.1 Bacteroidota bacterium
GTCATCGTAAGGGTTTACCTGTTCGTGGTCAGCGTACTAGAACAAACTCACGTACCCGTAAAGGTAAGCGTAAGACAGTTGCAGGTAAGAAAAAAGTAACCAAATAATCAGTAATTAAGGAATAATGGCTGCGAATAATAAAAAAGTTACAAAGAAGAGAGTAGTAAGCATTGAGGCTCATGGTCAGGTGCATATTAAAGCTTCTTTTAATAATGTGATTATCTCTATCACCAATCAAACAGGTCAAGTTGTATCTTGGGCCTCTTCAGGTAAGATGGGATTTAGAGGTTCAAAAAAGAATACACCGTATGCTGCTCAAATGGCTTCAGCCGATTGTGCAAAGGTTGCGGTAGATGCTGGAATGAAAAAAGTGGATGTGTTTATTAAAGGACCTGGTTCAGGTAGAGATTCTGCTATCCGTACTTTACAAGCTAGTGGTTTAGAAGTATTATCTATTACTGATATTACTCCTTTGCCTCACAACGGCTGTCGTCCTCCAAAAGCACGTAGGGTTTAATACATAAAAGAAATAGAGTAATGGCAAGATATATAGGACCAAAAACAAAAATCGCCAGAAGATTTAAAGATCCAATTTTTGGACCAGATAAGTCTTTTGAGAAAAGACCAACCCCTCCGGGTCAACATGGTAGCTCTCGTAGGCGTACAAAACAAACTGAATATGCTATTCAGTTATCAGAAAAGCAAAAAGCTAAATTCACCTATGGAGTTTTAGAGCGTCAGTTTTACAAAACTTTCGAAATGGCTGCCCGTAAAAAAGGTATCACCGGTGAAAACTTATTAAGATTCTTAGAGTCGCGTTTAGACAATACCGTATTTCGTTTAGGTTTTGCCCAAACGCGTAGTCAAGCTCGTCAATTAGTTTCTCATGGTCATATTAATGTAAATGGGAAATTGGTGAATATTCCTTCGGCTCAATTGCGTCCTGGTGATGTAATTTCAGTTCGTGAGAAATCTAAATCTTTGGAGGTAATTACTCATTCAATTTCAGTGAGTAACCCTAAGAAATTTAACTGGTTGAACTTTGAAAACAAAGATATGGCTGGTACTTTCTTAGCTTATCCAGAGCGCGACCAAATTCCTGAAAATATCAAAGAACAGTTGATCGTAGAATTATATTCTAAATAATCATTTAATTAAGAACCATACATGGGTATCCTTGCATTCCAAAAACCAGATAAAGTTATTATGCACAAAGACACTGAGTTCTTTGGGCAATTTGAATTCCGTCCGCTTGAAAAAGGGTATGGCGTAACAATTGGAAATTCGTTAAGAAGGATTCTTTTGTCTTCTTTAGAGGGCTATGCCATCACTTCCATTAAAATAACTGGAGTTGATCATGAGTTTACAACCGTCAAAGGTGTTATTGAAGACGTAACTGAAATGGTAATGAACTTTAAACAAGTTCGTTTTAAAAGAATCGTAGATGGAATCGATAATGAAAAAATCTATGTTAATCTTAAAGGTCAAGAGCAATTCTTAGCCGGTGAGATTGGCAAACATACTAATTCTTTTAAGGTTTTAAACCCTGAATTGGTTATTTGTAACATGGAACCTCTTGTTCATTTAGAGGTAGAATTAACGATTGAAAAAGGTCGTGGTTATGTACCTGCTGAAGAAAACAAGTCGAAGGAAGTTAATATTGGAGTGATTGCAATTGATTCTGTTTTTACACCAATTAAGAATGTAAAATATAGCGTTGAAGATTTTCGTGTTGAGCAAAAAACCGATTATGAAAAGCTTCTAATTGAAATTGAAACAGATGGTTCAATTCATCCTGAAGAAGCTTTGAAAGAAGCTGCCAAAATTTTGATTCAGCATTTTATGTTGTTCTCTGATGAGTTAATTACACTTGATACACAAGTTAAAGAGCCAACACAAGAAGTAGACGAGAATTACTTACACGTTCGTAAAATTCTTAAAACTCCTTTATCTGATTTAGATTTATCTGTAAGGGCTTACAACTGTTTGAAAGCTGCTGATATTAAATCTTTGGCTGATTTAGTTTCTTATGACATTGCAGATTTATTGAAATTCCGCAATTTTGGTAAGAAATCATTAAGTGAATTAGAAGAATTAGTGAGAGATAAAGGTTTAACTTTTGGTATTGATATCGCTAAATATAAGTTAGATCAAGAGTAATTTATAAGATTTATGAAACGTGCTTTGTAAGCACATATTCGAAATAGAAAGATGAGACACGGAAAAACATTTAATCATTTAAGCAGAACTTCATCACACAGAAAAGCTTTGCTTGCCAATATGGCTACTTCTTTAATTTTGCACAAGAAGATTACAACTACTACTGCAAAAGCAAAAGAATTGCGCAAATATGTAGAGCCTTTGATTACTAAAGCAAAAGACGATAGCACACATTCTCGTCGTGTAGTTTTTAGTTATCTTAAAAATAAGGAATCTATTAAAGAACTTTTTGGACCAGTTGCCGGAAAAGTTGCCGATAGACCAGGTGGATACACCCGCGTTTTGAAGTTGATGAATAGAAAAGGAGATAATGCTGAAATGGCTATTATTGAATTAGTAGATTTTAACGAAAACTTGCTAAAAGATGCTGCTTCTAAAACCGGTGCAGCTAAAAGAACCCGTCGTGGTAAAGCTAAAACTGCTGCTCCTAAAACAGAAGAAACTACCGCTGCTGCTCCTGCTGAATCAGCAGAATAAGCCAAGCAAATTTATTTTATTAAAGCCTTGTACTTTGTACAGGGCTTTTTTTTTGCGTCTATCAGCATCAGTTTTTTTGACATTTATATCGGTATTTCGCTAGTAATCATAATTTTTTAAGCATACACTTTCATTGTGCTATTTTGCTGCGTATATGCAATTAACCTTTGCTCTAATGAATCTTATGAATAAATGTTTTACTTTAATAAAGTATACACTTTTGCTTGTATGCTTTTTCCCCACCAGCTTTCTATTTAGTCAGAATTTGCAATTTGCAGAGAATGCTGTTAGCTTATATGCGGGAGGGGCTCAAGGACTCTCGAATGGTAGTAGATTAACGGCACAATTTAATCTACCAACAGGCATTGCTTCCGATACTTTTGGTAATTTATATGTTGCCGATTTTTCAAATCATATAATTCGAAAAATTACCAGTGCTGGCGTTGTTTCAACATTTGCTGGCAGTGGTACTGCTGGTTCTACCGATGCCTTAGGTTCTTTGGCTTCATTTAATAGCCCAACTGGTTTAGCTTGCGATTTGTCAGGTAATGTTTATGTTGCAGATCAATTCAATAATAAAATTAGAAGAATTACCCCAGCTGGCTTAGTTAGTACATATGCTGGTGTTGGTTTAATTGGTGCTGGAAATGGATTTGCAGATACCGCTAGATTTAATTTCCCAACTGATGTAACTTGCGATGTAGCTGGTAATATTTATGTAGCAGACCAATACAATCATAGAATTAGAAAAATTAGTGCTGGAACTAGAATGGTAACCACCTTGGCAGGTGAAGGTTCTACTGGTTTTGTAAATGGCGCTCCCAATATTGCTCGTTTTAATCTACCTACTGGGGTAGCTGTAGATGGCTCTGGAAATGTTTATGTAGCAGATCATAATAATAATGTAATTAGAAAAATAACAGCTCTTGGAACTACCTCTACCTATGCCGGAACAGGTACTGCTGGCTTTTTAGACACAACAAGCCAATTAGCTATGTTTAATAATCCACTTGGGATTTTTGCAGATGCCAATGGTGATGTGTATGTTACTGATAAAAGCAATCATAGACTCAGAAGAATTTCTTTTAATGGAAATGTTACCACTTTTGCGGGTAATGGTTTTTGGGGAAGTTTGGATGGTTCTGGTGGTTCAGCCCAGTTTGCAAACCCATATTCAGTAAGCAAAGATAGATTTGGAAAATTATATGTAGCCGACGCCAATAATCACCGTATCAGACAATTGGGTTCAACCAGTTTTACCCCTTTTGTAAGTACGGCAGGACAAGCATCTGCCAATCAAAATTTTTCAGTTTCTGGTACCGGACTTACTCAAGGTGTTTCTTTAAAAGCACCTGTAGGTTTTCAAATGAGTTTGAGTGAAAGTGGATTTTTCGCAGATTCAATCTTTATTCCAGCATCAAATTCCGAAGTTTTTAGAACAATTTATGTTCGTTTATTTTCTCTTGTTGCAGGAAATTATTCAGGGAATATTCGGGTACGAAGTTCGGGTGCAAGTGATATTTTGTTCCCGCTTAGTGGCAGTGTTGCTTGTGGTCCACATGCCGGAATTACCCCAAGTGGCATTGGTCAAGCTCCACTATCTGTGTTTTACAGTCAGGCATTCTCGCAAACTGGTTATGTTAGTCCTATTTGGTCTATTCCAAGTGGAACCTTACCAAGTGGAGTGGCTATGAATGCCAATTCTGGTGTATTAAGTGGCATTCCTACCCAATTGGGATTCTTTAACTTTACTATAAAAGTAGAGGAAGGAAATTGTTTTCAAACCATAAACTACTCTTTAAATGTTACAGGTGATACCATTGTTAGGTTCACTTTTATGCCAAATTCTTGTTCAGATAGGTTTGTTCAATTTTTCGATTCTAGTATTTTGGCTAGTTCGTGGTTGTGGAATTTTGGCGATGGCTCTACTTCAACCCTTCAAAATCCTTCTCATATTTATGCAAGAGATAGCGTTTATACTGTAAGATTAACCATTAATGGAACTGGACCAAATACTTCTAGATTGGTTCAGGTGGCCAGCAATCCAATTATACCAACCTTAACCGCTGTGCCAAATTGTAATTTTGTTTACACCATGATTGGGGCTCCACAGTCTTTTGGCTACAGGTATTCTTGGAGTTTTGATGCTGGTAGCAGCGGAAATGGCGATACCATTCCTGTTCCCAACAGAGCCTATACTTCTGGTGGAACCAAAACTGTTAATTTAAATATTTCGGCTCAAGGCAAATGTTTTGCGGTAGCAAGTCCACTTGTGTTTTCAGCGCAAGCAGCTACTGTTGGGGTAACTGCTAGCGCACAAATTAGCGCACCCGGCAATAATTTTTGTAGCAATAACAGAATTTTAACCAATACCAGTACCGGTTCTGGCAATGTTTTTAGATATAGTCTTGATGGTGCACCCTTTATTAGTTATACAAGTCCTGTTGCTTTAAATGGTTTAAGTATTGGCAATCATGTGGTTCGTTTGGCAGCTCATGATGGTTCTTGTTTTGATACCGCCCAAGTTTCTTTCACTATTTCAAATGCTTTTGCTTCTTTTACAGCTAGTCCGAGCACTTGTAACCAAGTAGTTAATTTTTCAAATACTTCAAGCGTTGCCTTTGGTTCAGCCAGTTACCAATGGATTTTTGGTTCACCTACCAAAGGAAGTTCTTCGGATGCCAATCCTTCTTTTAATTATGTTGTGCCAGGTTTAGACTCGGCAACTTTAACCGTAACAGCCTCTAGCGGTTGTGTGGCCAGTGTAAAGCAAGCCGTTTTGGTGGGGTCTAACCTTGGGCCGAACCCAGATTTTATTGCAGCAAAAGTGCCAGGTTTATGTACTAACCGCATTCAATTTACCAACCAAACCACCAATGGGGCAGGGGCCAATTACCTTTGGAATTTTGGCGATGGCCTAAGTTCAAGCCTTTTAAATCCTACCCGTGCTTATGCAGATACTGGCGTTTTTACAGTGCGTTTAACTGTTACTACTGCCTTGTGTTCTTTGTTTGTAGATAAATTGGTGCGCGTAGATAGTGGTTCTTTCGGACCATCGGCTTTGTTTAGAACCGACACTTTGGTTCAGCCCATTACCAACAATAGCTTTAATTTTTACAACCAATCTTCATATTTAGGGCCAGGTTGGAATGCCAGTTTTAGGTGGTTTTATGGCGATGGAACCATGGACTCATTATTTACGAGCAAATATGGAAAAGTGTATGCCAACCCAGGAATTTACACCGTTACCTTGGTTGCCACAAGTAACAATGGCTGTACCGACCAATTCTCTAGAACAGTTACCGTGCAGGCTGTAGCTAAATCTAATTTTGGGTTTTTAATTAATTCGTGTACCAATAGATTGGTGAGATTTATAGATTCTTCGAGTTTGGTTTCGAGCTATTTTTGGGAATTTGGAGATGGGGTTACTTCTACCTTAGCCAACCCTCAACATACTTATTTAAAAGACAGTGTTTACACAGTTAGGCTAACCATTAACGGAACTTTGGTTTCTACCAGACAGATAACAGTGGCTACTTCACCCATCATTGGAAGCATCACTTCAACCGTTGATTGTAATAATATTTATACTTTTTTTGGTGCTCCAAGTGGCTCGGGTTTAACTTATTTGTGGACATTTGGCGCAGGTAGTTTTGGCGATAATCAAACCAATCAAATACCTTATAGAGGTTATAATAATGCAGGTTCAACTTCTGTAAGTGTAATGATTTCTTCTTATGGAAGATGTACGGCTAATTCTAGTCCGTTAACCTTTAATGCCTTGTCTGTTAATGACGCCACTAAGGCCGTTTTATCCTTTACGGCACCAGCCGGAAATTTATGTTCCAATACCAGAATTGTGAGGAATTTAAGCAGGCCAGGTTTGATTTGCAGCTATCGATTAAATACAGATAATTTTGTGAGTATAGATACGGTGGCTGTATTGAGCAATTTACCTCCCGGTTTTCATAAAGTGTTATTGCGTGCCACCAACGGAACTTGTGTTTCGGATGATAGCGTAGAGTTTTTTATTGGAACAGCCATGGCTACTTTTACCTCTACTCCAAGTAATTGCAACCAAGTGGTAAGCTTTACTAATTTATCTTCTACAGCCGACAATGGAGGTTTTAATTCGCAATGGGTTTTTGGAACACCAAGTAAAGGCACTTCGGTAGATGTAAGTCCTAGTTTTAATTTTGGAACACCGGGTATAGACACTGTGAGTTTAACCGTAACTGCGAGAAGTGGTTGCGCAAATACCTTAAAATTGGGCGTTTTGGTTGGTAGTGGAACCAGCAATATTGTTCCAGGATTTTCACATGCTTTTGCGGGTGGAAATTGCGCCAATAAGTTTCAATTTACCGATACAACTAAAGGAGGAAGTCAATTAACCTATCTATGGGATTTTGGTGATGGAACCAGTTCTTCTGTTCAAAATCCTATCAAGAGTTATGGAGAGCCTGGCACTTACAATGTGGCATTAACCGCCATTGAGGGAAGTTGTATTACCACAGTAAGCAAACCTGTTTTGGTTTCTTCAGATGCCTTCGGGCCATCTGCTAACTTTAGTATTTCTAATCCTTTTCAAACCATTGCAAATAATAATTTTAATTTCATTAATACTACCCGAAATTTAGGTCCGGGTTGGATTTATAAAGCAATTTGGCGATTGGGAGATGGAGAATTGGATTCGAATAGATTTTCAATTTATGGCAAAACCTATTTATATGCCGATACCTTCACCGTTACCTTAAAAGTTTTTTCATCAACTGGTTGCGAAGATTCAATTAGCAGGCAAGTTATAGTTTCTCCAGTTGCCATCAGTAAATTTGGGTTCATACAAAATACTTGTACCAGTAGGCAAGTTGCCTTTATAGATTCTAGTAGTTTGGCTAGTAGTTATTATTGGGAGTTTGGAGATGGAGATACTTCTACTTTGGCTGAACCAACCCATGTATATGCAAAAGATGGTGTATATGCTGTTCGATTAACCATAAACGGATTTTTAGTGAGTCAGAAAGATGTGGGGGTTTATACCTTCCCAACCGCAAATTACCGCGTAAGCAGCAGTAATTGTAAAAATGTATTCCAATTTGAAGCCTTAGATTCTGGTTCAACATATAGGTACCAATGGCAATTTAGCAAAGGTTTAGCAAGCGGATTACAAATTCCAAATCCAGTTTTAAATTTTGATAGCTCACAGGTGTTTGTTGTTCAATATAGGGTAAGTTCTGCTGGAAATTGTGAAAGGATTGCAGCCCCAGATACCTTTACTTCAGAGCGCGGCGTTAAGGCAAATGTGTCTATAAGCAGCAGTAATTATTGCGGAACTTCAAGAACCATTACCAACACCTCGCTTGGTGGTACCCAATATTTTATTTCCATAGATGAAGATCCTTTTGTGCCTTATGTTTCGCCTGTATCTCTTACTAATTTAAGCTGGGGTAATCATAGAGTTACGTTTGTGGCCATGGATAGCACCTGTAGGGATACTATTTTGCGAATTTTTAATGTAAGTGAAATTACAGGAAATTATACCTCTAGGTCGGGTAATTGCAACCGCACCGTTGAGTTCTTTCCAAATGTACAAAGTTCGGATGCATCCGATATTCGTTATTTATGGAGTTTTGCCAATGAAGGAACTGATACCGTGCCTATGCCTTTATTTGTGTTTGCCAATGCGGGTAGGAAGTTTGTTAGCATGCGAGTAGAAGCATCAAGCGGATGTAATTTTGTGTTTTCTGATAGTGTTACAGTAAATTCATCTATGGGGCCTATTTCAACCTTTAGCGTAAGCGAAATTAGAACTACTCCTTGTCAAACCGGATTTAATTTTACCAATACTTCACCCAATGCTGTGCAAAGTTATTGGCGTTTTGGCGATGGTCAGGTGTCTGATTTAACAAGCAATAAAACAGTATTCCACGCCTACTTGGATACTGGTAAATACGAAGCTGTAATGGTAGCCAGAAACGCCCAAGGATGCGAAACCGTTTCGGATACAACCATAGTAAATGTGCAAGTAGCTGGCAAACCTAGTCCGGTGGCAAGTTTTACTTTAAACGATACAGCCCAATGTTTCAGTTTCCAAAACTTTACCTTTCTTAATGCCTCTACCTTGGCTGGAAATGGCTGGATTTCTAAGTATACCTGGACCATGAGTGATGGTACTTTTGATACCATTAGTAATTCTATTTATGGCAAACGTTTTGCGAATTTGGGTACTTATGTTATTCAATTAACAGCCACCTCTAATTTAGGTTGCAACAATGTTTTCTCTAGAACGGTTAGGGTAGTTTCAGATACTATTTGTAATCCAATTGTTATTGGTTTGAACCAAAGGTCTGAACCTATAAAGATAAGTTTGTTTCCAAATCCAAATGAAGGTATACTTACCCTAAACCTAAACAAACCATTTATGGGTGAAGCTCAATTGAATGTATTGGATGTTTTGGGAAGACCAGTTTTAAATAAAACTTTACGAGCTAATAGTATGAGCTATCCACTTGAAATAAGCGCTGCGGCAGGAAAGTATTTTGTTGAATTGGTGGATGCCAATGGCCAAATTTTGAGGACTTCGTTTGTGATTGTAAAATAATTTTAAAAAAATGTTTTGCTTCATGTAACAATTTTTGAAGTAAGGCCGTCTTATGCTCAAAATTACCAATATTTGAACCATGACGGCTTCTGAATTTAATACATGTGTTGATTTATATGCAGATGGTCTTTTTAGATTTATTGTAAAGAATCTAAAAGACCAAGATGCGGCACGTGATGTGGTTCAGGATACCTTTGAGAAAATG
>JAUYMZ010000244.1 GCA_030699355.1 Bacteroidota bacterium
ATCTCAGTAGCATAAAATGCACAAGCATGATTATTAAGAGGGGCGTTAGCCCTGACATCTATTAACACTCAAATTTTTCATTGAAGAAATTAATTTGCGCAACAATTAGATGTCAGGGCTAAAGCCCCTTTTTGAATGGAGACGGTGTTCCGTTTAGCTACTGAGATTTCAGGGCTAACGCCCCTAAAGAAATAACAATGGGAAATTAAAAAAATGTCGAACACCGAACACTGAATGTGGAATTTCGAAGGAACAAAAGCCAGAAGCTAGAAGCCAGAGGCAAAAAATGTCGAACACCGAACACTGAATGTGGAATTTCGAAGGAGAAAAAAGCCAGAAGCCAGAAGCTAGAAGCCAGAGGCAAAAAATGTCGAACACTGAATGTGGAATTTCGAAGGAGAAAAAAGCCATGAGCTAGAAGCTAGAAGCCAGAGGCAAAAAATGTCGAACACCGAACACTGAATGTTGAATTTCGAAGGAGAAAAAAACCAGAGGCCAGAGGCATTAAGCCCTCCAACGACCAAAGACCAAAAAAAATGCTTTTGGCTCAGGCCGAAAAATGGTAATATTGGCGGATAAAACAATTTAATAGATATGAAGAAATTCTCTTGGTTGCTATTTTCTGTATTTGTGTTGGTTTTTGAAACGCAAGCGCAAAACAAATTATTGAGTGTAGATGATGCCGTGCTAAAAGGCAGAACGGTTCTTGCCCCCGAGCGATTATCGCAATTGCAATGGATACCAAAGTCGACTAAACTGGCATTTGTAGCCAAAAAACAAGGCAAAGAGGTGATGGTGGTGCAAGATATTCCAAGCTTAAAAAACGACACTATTCTCGAAATTCAAGAATTAAGTAATGCCTTTTTGAACCTACTTCCAAAAAATCCTGCGCTAAACAGGTTCCCATTTTTAACTTGGGTGAACCCAAATTCTTTTCGCTTTTATTATGCCAATGCGCATTACATATTTAACTTTAATGACAAAAAAGTGTCATTATTGGCAAGGGCTCCAAAAGAAGGGGAAAACCTAGATTTTGATGCAGGTAGCAATAAATTAGCTTATACCTTGTACAATAATTTATATGTAAATGTAAACGGACAATCTTCGCCAGAAATGGGTGCCGATGCGCAAGGGCAGGCGGTAAACAAAGGCGACTTAATAACAGATGATGCCCAAAGCCAAACTTCGTATGGTAAATCTGTTCATAGAAATGAATTTGGTATTACTAAAGGAACTTTTTTTAGTCCGCTAGGAAACCGCATAGCCTTTTATAAGTTAACCGAAACTATGGTAGATGATTATCCTTTAATGAACATAAAATTAAACGATACAGCTGCCGAAAAACTGAGCAAACCAACGGCAACAGAAATGCTAAAATACCCTATGGCAGGAAATAAAAGTCACCATGTGCGTGTGTTTTTGTACGACTTTAAAAAGAAGAGAAAAGTAGAAGTAATGACCACTGGCGATGCTGAGCAATATTTAACAAATGTATCTTGGAGTCCGGATGAGGAATATGTTTATATAGCGGTTTTAAATCGCGAGCAAAACGAAATGCAATGGCAACAGTTTGATGGCACTACCGGGCAATACATTAGAACTTTATTTACTGAAAAACATGCTAAATATGTTGAACCTCAAAAGCCCTTATATTTTATAAATAACGATGCCAGTAAATTTATTTGGTTCAGCCAGAAAGATGGCTTTACCCATTTATATTTATACAATGCACGTGGCAATGAAATAAAGCAATTAACTAAAGGAAAAATTACAGTTAAAGATATTATTTGTACCGACCCAAAAGGAAGCATTTTATTTTATCATGCGGTGAGTGAAGATGGCTTAAGTAAATTTGTTTATAAACTGGATTTAAAAACTGGAACAAGCACTGTTATTAATAGATTAGAGGGTCAGCACCAAGCTTTGGTTTCTGAGGATGGACAATTTATTGTAGACCAAATTAGCAGCACAAATATCCCTAGGAGGTATTTAATTATGGACAATAAAGGCAAAGAATTGGGCACCTTGTTTAATGCCATAAATCCAATAAGAGAGTATAAAAATTGCAAAATAGAATTGGGGAAAATTCCTTCTACCGATAAGCTAGTTAGTTTAAATTATAGAATTATTTATCCAGCAGATTTCGACTCTACTAAAAAGTATCCTGTTCTAAATTATGTGTATGGTGGACCGCATGCGCAAATGATTACAAATTCGTGGATGGGCAATGCCGATTTGTGGCTGTATTACATGGCCCAACAAGGTTATTTGGTGTTTACATTAGACAATAGAGGAAGCATGAATAGAGGGATAGATTTTGAGAATGCTACCTTTAGAAATTTAGGCAAGTTTGAAATGGAAGACCAATTGGCGGGTATCAACTACCTAAAGAAATTTAAGTATGTAGATGCCAATAGAATGGGCGTTTATGGTTGGAGTTTTGGTGGTTTTATGAGTACCTCTTTAATGACCAAAACACCAGATGTATTTAAAGTGGGTGTTGCTGGCGGACCCGTAATAGATTGGCGCATGTATGAAATTATGTATACCGAAAGGTATATGGATATGCCGCAAAATAATGCTGAGGGTTATAAAGAAGCAGACTTAACCCACTTTGCAAAGAATTTAAAAGGTAGACTGTTGCTTATACATGGCACCAATGATAATGTGGTTTTATGGCAACACACCCTCACCTACTTAAAGAAATGTGTAGACGAAGGTGTGCTGGTAGATTACTTTGTTTACCCGGGTCACGAGCACAATGTTTTGGGACCAGATAGGGTTCATTTAATGAAGAAAATTACCCAATATTTTAAAGACTTTTTATAGTTAATTTACTATAATTAATTTTTGAACAGCCTTTACATTATTTGCCTGTACTTGCAAGAAATAAACTCCTGCAGGTACAGGCATTTTTTCTACTACTATATCCTGCTTTCCACTACTTAGGTATTGGTTTTGGCTGAACCAAACTTGCCTACCTTGCATATCAAATAACTGAAATTGCATATCAGCTTTTTCGTTTTGATAGCAATGAATATGCAAAGAATTATTTGCGCTTAATGGATTGGGATAAACCGTAAATGCGAAAGAATTTTCTAGCCTATCTAAAAGGGAATTTACATGATTTACCCTTGCAAAAGCCGCGCCACCTACTTTATAAAAAGACCCGCTGGCGGTGGTTTCTAAACGAATGGGTTTTACGGCATACAAATAATTACCCGAGTAATGATTATTGGCATCTGTATAAAAAGTATCTGTAATTATTTGCTCATTTAATCTGTTGTAAATATTGTTTAGTGTATCTACAATATACACGGCATATTGTTGGTTCAAACCAGCGCTATTCCAGTATAATTTAACTTGTTTATTTTCGCTTATGGCTTGTAAATTTTGCACCGCAGGTAGGTTACGAATAGTAAGTGTTGGATCGCCCATGAGGGCAATATGCATAGAATTAGCAGAAGAGTTAAAGTTACCCGTAAAGTAAAAACCGTTGTTGTTTTGCGTAATTTTAGTACCCTTGCCAATGCGCTCTCCCAAGGCCATGTGGTGCACATACCATTTAGGAATACCGCCCCAAAAAGAGGCCAAACTTTTGGAGGCAAGTGGTGCGCGTAAAAAGTTATTTTGCACATCCCAATCGCCAAAAAAACTACCGGCTAAAATGGTAAAAACGTTTTCAAAACTATCGTTTACAAAGCTATTGGTATTCCCAATTCCGCTACAACTGGTATAAGAACCTGCGCCACAACCATAGCTCCAAAGGTAGCCACCACTTTTTTGCGCGGTAAAATAATCGCGGTTATCAAAAGTACTGTCTGAACCAATAATAGCGGCAAAGTTTGCATAACCGGTGGAGGCTAAATTTAAACCCGTAAAGTTATTATCAATGAGGGCTCTTTCGGTAATTGTCCATTGACCGGTGCGCCAAGCATGGTTTCTTTGTAGGTAATTTTCAGTTAAAACAGTATCGCTTTTACCAAAGGCCGGCATATTAAATAAATCTACCCTACCCACCTCAAGAACTGCGTTGGCGCTGAGTTTGGTTTGGTCAAACTTTCCATCATCTGGAACATTGTGGTTGCGCGCTTGTGCTCCGGTAGTTATATTTACCATATAGTCTGTAAACTCACCATCAAAAATACCATAATATACATCGGCAGGCCAAGCGCCCGTGTGGTTGCCACTTCCCTCAACATGACCGTCTGGCGGCGGTGCCGCGCCATTGGCAGAAAAATAGCCAGCATAAGGAACCGGTACATGTCCGATAATAAACAAACAAGCCGGTTTAATATTTGCGGCGTTATAATACTCTTCTAAACGCTTTTTAACGTTGGCTGGTGTTTCGTTTCTGCCAGCAAACATTTGGTGAACCCAATAAGACTCTTTGGTTAAATCGGTATTTAATTGGGCAATTTCGGCTTGCAAAGGAATTCTGTAATGGCTATCTATAAGCAAAATAATTCCATCAAACTGTTTGGGTTCGGGCCAGGCATTACCTGCAAAAATATAGCCTAAAGCTATGGTGGTTGAACCCAAATGTTTTGCAATATGGTATTCGAATGCTTCCCCTTTTTTTACATTTACATCGGTATAAGAATTTTCGTTACCATCCAGACCGGCAATAGGACTTCCCCAATTGTTTGATAAGGGATTAGAGCGCTTATAAATACTGTAAGAACCTGCCAAGTTATTTATGGGCCAACTAATGGTAATACTGCCATTGGGGTTGGCTACGGCTTGCAAACGCAAGGCCTGATCTTTGGCTACCTGAGCCAATATTACATTAGAAATAAACGCAAAGACAAGTAGCGGTAAAGCTGTTTTTTTCATAAAATTTAAACTGTATTTTGTTTTAACTAAAATCAAATATAATAGAAAACAGGATTATACACCCTTGGTTGCGGGAAAAATTATGATAATATTAACTTAATCACAAGGCATTATAGCCATTTTTTCGTATGTTTGTGTGTGGTTTAGTATGCCATAATTTCAAGAAAAATTAAACACAGATGAAAAAACTATTACTATTCGTTTTCTTGGTTCTTCAGTTTTCTGCCTATGCCCAATTTCCCAACAGCATTGGTTCAGCCCAATTGCCTGCGAGCAATGGAATGATTTTAGCGCTCATTGATTTTAACAAAGATGGGTTTACCGATGTGGTTTACCAGAATGGTTTAGCTGGAAATATTTCCATTTACCAGAACAACAATGGTGTTTTTACCAACGCTACAGCCCAACTTGGTTTTCCTGTAATTGCAGGGAACGGTTTAGGAACCGAGGGTGTTTTTAGGATAGATTATGACAATGATGGCTTTCCGGATTTACTCTTGGCGCAATCTGGGGCAAACGGAAACATGCGTTTGTTTAAAAACAATTGTGGCCAAAGTTTTAGCGAGGTAAGTGGTGCCATGAACATGCCAACAAACACCAATATTGTAGCGCAATACCAAAGTTTAAATCCGATTATTTTAATAAGCGATGTAGACAAAGACAACGACAATGATATTTTATTTGGGCGATTTATTGGCGGTCAATACCACATTAGTTTGCTTAGAAATAATGGCAGTAGCTTTGCTAGTCCGGTTAATATTATCTCTGGATTTGGCTCTGCGGCCATGCCTAATTTTGCCTTGATAGATTTTGATAACGACCGCGACGAAGATCTTTTGGTAGTAAGCAATACGGGCATTGCCAGCGCAGGCGTGGTATCCTTGTTTGAAAATAATGGAAGTGGCTTATACAGTTTTTTCTCTGGCACAACTGGTATTACCAATAGCAGTCCAATTGGTTTTGCGCAAATCTTTGATTACAACAATGATGGATTTCAAGATATTTTATTAGGAAGTAAAGATACCATACAACCCACTCCAAGCACGTTTAGCTTAAAGGTATATCGCAATACCAATGGTACCGGCGCCTTCTCCGACCAGAGTAGTAACTTTAACACACAAAGCAGTTTATTAGGAGATTATTTTAATGCCCATACTTTCGATTTTAACAATGATGGCAGAACCGATATTCTTTGGGAAATTAAAAATACGGGAGGCACAAGTTCAAGACCGGCATTGATGCGTTTTAATGGCGGCAGCAGTTTTACAGAAGTTCAAAACACCTTTATTGCAAGTGCAATTACAGATGTAAATGTAACAGCAAACTATGTTGTATTTGATTACGACAATGATGGCAAAATGGATATTTTTCAACCAGGTGGTGGCAGTCAAACCAATGCGCGTTTGTTTAAAAACAACAGCATTGGAAATAATTATATTGGTTTTAGCCTTCGTTCTTGTAATGGTCAAACAGATCCGTTGGGAGCGCGCATGTATGTTAAGTTTGGCGCAAACACTGTACATAAAACCTATACGGGTCAAACCAATAACAGCAACCAAGCTTATGCTTTAGATAAGGTTTATTTTGGATTAGGTTCAGCCAATAGAATTGATTCGTTGGTGGTGTTTTGGCCTAATGGAAATGTAACGCGTATGGGACAAATGGGTGCAAACCAGCAGATAAATCTAAGCGATGGCAGCTGTAATTTAGGGCAAACGGCTCAAATTTCTTTTGCCAGCGATAGCCTTTCATTTTGTAATACGCCTTCAACAGTAATTAATGCTCCCGCAGGGTACCCAAGCTATGTATGGAGCAATAACGAAACTACCCAAAGCATTACGGTAACCGAAACTAATTGGTATAAGTGTACCGTAAGCCAAGCTAATGGTTGCCAAGCCAGCGATAGTATTTTTGTTGCTTTAGGAAATGCAAACATCATTCAAAATGATACCACTATTATTGTGGGTCAATCTATTACTTTAGATGCCACTCCACGCAATGATTGCGGTCCACTTGGCTCACCCGTAAATAGAATAGTAAATGCCAATGATAATTTAGGCCCAGAATTGCAATACGTTGGGTCACTAAATGGTCATCATTATTATATGTTTAATTCACCAAGTTCGTGGACAGAGGCAGAAACCAAGGCATTAGCCGCTGGAGGGCATTTGGTTACCATTAACAGTCAGGAAGAAAACGACTTTATAACCAATGACCCTTTACTTTCGAACGTAAATTTATGGATTGGTTTGTACAGAGATAATAACCCAGGTGCTAATTTTAATTGGGTTAATTGCAGTCCACTAGATTATACCAATTGGGCAGGTGGAAGCAACTCTCCTAGCATGATTATAGATGAAAATCTTGTGTATTTACGTTCTAATGGTTGTCCGGATGCAGGACAATGGAAGAACACAAACGAAACACAAGTTTCGCCCGACCCATGCGAAACGAATATTTTTGGCTTAGTTGAATTTGATAATGGAAATAACTTGAGTTATTTATGGAGTACCAGCGAAAATACACCAAGCATTACCGTATCTCCAACCAGCACCAGAACTTATATTGTACAAGTTAATCAAAACAATGCTATTTGTTCAGCCAATGTTACTGTAACCGTAATGCAACCAAGCAGCATTATAGACCAAGATTCGTTAATAGAATGCAAGGCTAGCAGTGCCCTGATTACAGCTAAAACAGGCTGGGATTCTTATACTTGGAACACAAGCGAAACTACACGCAACATAACTGTTACCCAAAGTGGATGGTATAAAGTTACTGCTACATTTGGCGCATCTATGGCCACAGATAGTATTTATGTTAGTTTAAATAATGTGCAAATTAAAACAGCCGATACAACTATTTGTGCAGGTAGCACTTTACAAATATTTGGGCCGAACCCACCCTTTAGCATTCAAACCCAATATACCCAAAATTTCACCACCTTGCCATATACCAATTGGAGCAATACCAGCAATATAAATTACAATGGCAGCAGGGTGTTAGGTCCGTTTTCAAATGATTCTATCAACTTTAATTTAGGGGCACTACCCAACCACGATTCGCTTACGGTAACTTTTGATTTGTATATTCACGATACATGGGAAGGAGATTGCAGCCTTGTTGGTTCAGACCGATTTAGATTAAAAAATGGAAACCAAGCCATTCTAGATGCCAGTTTTTCTAACAATGTAGGCTGTACACAAAGCTATAACAGCAATGGTATTGCTGGTTCATACGCTGCCAAAACAGGTTCTACACAAAGTAACTTACCATTGAGGTGTAACTTAAATGGAACCACTACCAAATATACCATTACCAGAACCTTTGCGCATAGCACTGCTAGTTTAGCGCTTTCGTTTATTGGAGATTTAAAAGACACGGCCGACAATAGCAGTTTATGCGACGAAAGCTGGTCTATAGACAATATACAAATACAAGTGCGCAAACTCGATAAAGTTTTATGGTCTACTGGAGATACGCTTCAAAACATTACAGTAAGCCCAACAAACCCAAGCAATAGCTATTGGGTGCGTGTTCCAATTCCGGG
>JAUYMZ010000252.1 GCA_030699355.1 Bacteroidota bacterium
AATGGCATTTCTAAATGCAAATGATTGCTTTCACTGTTTAGCAAATCTGCTTTGCTAAAAGTTTGCTCCATAAAATGCGCATCTGGGTAATAAAAATCAACAAATGTTTTTCCCAACGACTCTTCTATACTGTAACCAGTAAGTTTGAACCAAGCCGGATTTAAAAAAGTAAAATTAGCTTCTGTATCGGTTTTAAAAATTACCTCGCGCAAGTTTTCAACTAAATCTCTGTAGCGTTTTTCATTTATACGAATGCGCTCCTCAATAATTTTATTGGCCGAAATATCAACAATAAATCCAACTAAGAAAATAGGCTTGCCCTCCGCATCGTATTGCGTAACTTGTCCTATATCTAATACCCAAATAAAATCGCCATTTGGCCTTTTAATTCTATACTCAATACTAAAATTCTCAACTTGCGCTACGTCTTTATACTTTTGTTGCTTATCTAATGCCTCCGAAACCAAATAAACATCATCAGGATGAATGCTACTAAACCAATCATGGATTACATGACTGTGTTTTTCAATATTATCAAAGCCCAGAATACTGTTAAAAATATCATTGCTTACCAATTCATCTTTAATCATATCCCACTCGTAAAACCCAAGCTTGGTGGTATTAATAGCCAATTGTAGTTTTTGGTTGGCTTCTTCCAATAAGCGTATGTTATGAACCAAATCCGACACATCACGTGTGATACAAACCAAAGAGCCATCCGAAAGTAAACGAAGGGTTAAGTCTTGAAAAACCATTTTTCCTGTTTTTGAGTATGCTAGTGCCTGGCCATTCCAAATTCCCTTTTCACCCAAAATTGGAAATATCGTATTCTGCAAATAGGCCAAATCTTCTGGTTTATATAAAACATGCCACGATTTGCCAATTAACCCATCTTTTCCATATTCAAAAATAGATTCATGCGCTGGGTTCATATAATAATAAACGCCCTTATCATCTAATAAAGCAATGCCATCAGGAGAGTTAATAATCACCTCATTTTGCTTGATGATAATTTGCTCTTGTTCTTTAATTTTTGTAATTTCTATGCCATATCCAATAACCAAATCAATTTCCTCATATTCGTTTAAAACAGGCTGCATAATGCGCAAATGATAAGTAGATTTCTCATCACCCTTATCCATTTTTTCTTCAAACTCTAGGGGCAATTTGGTTTGCAAAATCGTATTAAAATTAGACCTTCTTATCGTTGCTAAGTCAATTGGTTTATTTCTGTAAGCGCAGTATTCAAAATCATCTTTGCCAATCAACCAATCCCTTACTTCTTTGCTATGAACGGCAAATTTATTTAGAAACAAATACTTATGGTTTTTATCAAAAGCCACAATATCTGCTGGAATATTATTAAAAAGTGTTTCATAAAACTCCTTTTGCTTATTCATGCTTTGGTACTGCAAGGTTAAGGCTTGAGCCAATTCATTTCTTTTTAAATAGGAACCCATATTGGCAGAAATGGCCATAAGGGTGCTAATCTCCATATCCAACCACTCTCTAAAATGCGTACAATCGTCGAATCCAATATACCCCCACAATTTTTTATCAAAAATGATAGGCGTAAACAAAACACTCTTTATATCCTGGGCATCCAATGCCTCTTTAAAATCGCCAGCATCCAATTTATTGGTAGAAACAGCGTAGCTTGACCCAGAAACTAAATACTCTTTTAACCAATCATATTCGCTCCAAGGAATTTGGGCTAAAAGGTCTGAACCTAAATGTGCCTCAACGCCCTTTTTAACCCATTCATACATATAATGCATATAGGCCAATTCGCCGTTCTCAAAGCTATTTTTAAAAACATAAACGCGGTCAACATTTGCAGCTTCACCCAACACAGAAATAACCTCATTCATTACCTCTTCATCTCCATTGTCACTAATGAGCACCTCAGAAGAATGAAGAACTGCGTAAAATAACTGATTATACCTATCTCTATCAACAACCATAAACCAAAAAATTAGATGAAGTAGGTTTCAAGAATTAAAAAAAACGTTTTTTCCAAGCAAAAAGAATTTGATCTTAAAAAAACCTAAATCCCAACAAATATATACAATGTATTTACGCTAAAAAGAGATAAAATTATACAAAAATAGTAAATTACTATAAAGCCTTTGCTACATAAAAGTCTAAAATAAGCCTAAAATTAAATGATTTTATGCCAAATTGAACCCAATAAAATGAGTCTAATGGGTTCAAACAAAATAAAATTAAAACAATATTATGGGATTGTTTGGGATAATTATCAAAAATCTTTAGGTTTGGAACTGAAGAATATTTTAACACATGACAGATCATTCTATGGCCCAAGGCGACCAAAAATATAAAGCTGTAATATTAGAAGATTACAGAATTGCTTTTCAAAGCAGGTTAACTAGTTTATTAGGCAGAAAAGAAGTATTAACGGGTAAGGCTAAATTTGGAATATTTGGAGATGGAAAAGAGTTGCCGCAAATTGCCATGGCGAAAGCCTTCAAGAATGGAGATTTTAGAAGCGGATATTACCGCGACCAAACTTTTATGATGGCGAGTAATTTGCTGAGTATTCAAGAATTTTTTGCCCAATTATATGCCCATACAGATGTGCAAGCAGAACCTGCTAGTGCTGGAAGAATGATGAACGGGCATTATGGCACCCGAACACTTGATGAACAAGGAAATTGGAAGGAGCTGAAAAACTTAAAAAACTCCTCTTCGGATATTTCACCTACCGCAGCCCAAATGTTGAGGTTGGTTGGATTAGCCCATGCATCCAAATATTACAGACAACATAAAGAACTGGTAGGCGAAAATAATTTTTCGGTTAATGGAAACGAAGTTGCCTGGGGAACCATTGGCAATGCTAGTAGCAGCGAAGGCCATTTCTTTGAAGCCATCAACGCAGGTGGCGTTTTACAAGTACCCATGATTGTTTCTGTGTGGGACGATTCTTATGGCATATCGGTTCATGCCAAATATCAGACAACCAAAGAAAATATATCCGAAATTTTAAAAGGATTTCAGCGCGATGAAAAAGGGGATGGCTACCAAATTTTTACCGTGAAAGGCTGGGACTACCCTGCCCTTTGCAGCGTTTACGAAGAAGCTGGAAAAATAGCACGCGAACAACATGTTCCTTGCCTCATTCATGTAACAGAACTTACACAACCACAAGGCCATTCTACTTCTGGCTCCCATGAACGTTACAAAAGCAAAGAAAGATTAAATTGGGAAATCGAAAACGATTGTTTAAAGCGTTTCAAAGAATGGATTCTAAAAAATGAAATTGCCAAGGAAAACGAACTTGATGCCCTCGAAAATGAAGCCAAAATACAAGTAAATATTGCCAAGAAAAATGCCTGGGAAGCTTATTTAAATCCGATAAAAGAGGAAGTTAATCAGTGTATTTCATTGTTGCAAAACTTAGCAAACGAAGGTTTGGCTCAAGCCGAAATAAATGAATTAATTAGCTCCTTACAAAACAATGGCGAACCCATTAGAAAAGACATTGGAGTGGCCATACATAAAGCTTTGCGCTTAACTTTTAAAAGTAGTTCTGCCGCTAAAAACGACTTGATTATATTTAAACAAAACTTTGAAATAGCCAATCAAGATCGGTATAATTCCTTCTTATTTAGCGAAAGTCAACAAAACGCATTAAGCGTTACCGAGGTAAAACCAAGCTACAACGCAGATTCTAAAATGGTGGATGGCAGGGAAGTTTTGGTAGCTTATTTCGACCACCTATTAAGCAAAGACCCGCGCGTGATGGCCTTTGGCGAAGATGTAGGTAAAATTGGCGACGTAAATCAAGGCTTTGCAGGCTTACAAGAAAAACATGGTGAAGGCAGGGTATTTGATACGGGAATTCGCGAACTTACGATTATCGGACAAGGAATTGGAACAGCCATGCGTGGTTTAAGACCCATTGCAGAAATTCAATATTTAGATTATTTATTGTATGGCTTGCAACCGCTTAGTGATGATGTAGCCACCTTACAATATAGAACCAAAGGCGGACAAAAAGCTCCGTTAATTGTGCGTACCCGCGGACATCGTTTGGAGGGCATTTGGCATTCTGGGTCGCCCATTGGGATGATTCTACATTCTTTAAGAGGCATGCATGTTTTAACACCTCGCAACATGGTTCAAGCTGCTGGTATGTACGAAACCTTAATGCGTTC
This sequence comes from Bacteroidota bacterium, assembly GCA_030699355.1. Taxonomy (GTDB): domain Bacteria; phylum Bacteroidota; class Bacteroidia; order UKL13-3; family UKL13-3; genus B1. The sequence goes on from JAUYMZ010000252.1 coordinate 4,179, forward strand.
GGATGAACCTGCCTTGATGATTGAATGTTTAAATGGATACCGTTTAAAAGAAAAAATGCCCGAAAACTTAGGCGAATACACGGTTCCTTTAGGCGTACCCGAAATCATAAGTGAAGGCTCAGATATTACAGTTGTTTCTTATGGCTCTACCTTGCGTGTTGTGCAAGATGCCGCCGCTATGCTGTCTGAAATTGGCATCAGTTTAGAATTAATAGACGCCCAAACTTTACTTCCTTTTGATATCCATCACCTCATTGGAAAATCGCTTCAAAAAACTAATAAATTAGTGGTAGTTGATGAAGATGTACCCGGCGGCGCAAGTGCCTATATCTTGCAACAAATTTTAGAGAAGCAAGCAGGCTACTTCCAATTAGACGCTAAACCAATTACCATTACAGCCAAAGCCCACCGTCCCGCTTATGGTACCGATGGAGATTATTTTAGCAAACCAAATGCAGAAGAAATATATGATGCCTTATTTGCTTTGATGCAAGAATATCAACCTGAAAGATTCTAGACTTTTTTTACCAAAAACAGGTTAAACCCACTGGTAAAATACTAAAACCAATTCATAAAAAAAAGCGGCAAACTCTTTCGAGCTTGCCGCTTTTTTTATGAGGATAACACCTCAAATGATGGATTATCTTTTTACTTGAATACGTTTAAAGGCAATACCCGCACTGGTTTGCACTTGTAATAAATACATTCCTTCGGCTACATCATTCACGTTAATATCTGAAGTTTGCATCGCTTTAACAATAGATTTGCCCTGCATATCTAATAATTCAAGGCTCTCAATGGGTGCAGTAGCCTCTACATAAATAGATTGATTAGCAGGATTAGGATAAACCAGTAAGTTTAGGTTCGAACCCATTTCTTGAACACCCACTAACCTTGTTTTATAAACCTTAATTAATCGCTCTTGCACCGACATTTTTACAACGGCATTAAAGCTGGCCACCATTCTAACTTTTAAATACACCGTATCGCCCTCATTAAGCCAAGGAACCAAAGCGCCTATTTCACCAAAACTAATGCTTCCTGTTGTATCGGCACCTAAATTATTGGCAATATATAAACCCAATGGAACAGAAAAATCACCATTCGATTCATCAATTAAAATACCATAGTTTACTGTGCCCACGCCACGAACAATTCTAGCGGCATGGCAAGCAAAATTGAGTCTTCTAGCAGTATCCACATTGGCTTCAACAGGCACTAAAAAGAATGGCTCAATAAGCGAGAAATCGGCAATGGTATCACCTGTATTTAAAGAAATATCTGTAACCCTTCTAGGTACCACTGAGTAGCCATTAAAAGCAAAAGGCGCATTAAATGAAGTGCTCTGTTGTGAACCAATACCCGTTACCTAAAACTCTCCACTAGGCACTGCCCTACCAGATAAACCAGAAGTAGAATAAACCCTTATTCTTACGGTATCTCCAGTATAATTATTTTGAGCCAAAATGGTTCCATTGGCAGGCCAAGTTGTGATGGTAGATAAAATAGTAACCCTATCAAAAATGATTAAATCATTCTCTGTATCCTCGGCAGGTTTCACAAAACTCTTAGGCTTCTGAATATTTTTACCTGTACCTAATAAGATGATGGTATCTAAATTACTGATAGTTGCTAAGCCATTCGTTTGAGAAACAATACCAGCCACTTCTATGCTATCTCCTTCCTTTACAGTATATCCAAAATTCTTGTTGGTTTGTAAAACAGAAATACCACCGGTAATATCTCTAATAACAAATTGCACACCCGTAGTGCGGTTATTTGCTCCATAAACAATTGCCCTAAATGTAGAGCGTTTGCCCGTAGAGTCTATTACGCCAGTAGTTAAATTTGTTTTAACATAGGGTCCAATATAATTAACAGAAGCCGGGGTTAATGGGGAAGCCACAGAAAAATTTGGCCTGCTATACACAGAATCTGTTTGTCGAACACTGTACACCAAAATATGGTAGTTGGTACCAAACACTAGGTTATTAATTATAACAGAATTCCCTGTACCTCTGTATACACAAAAGGCATTATTATCATGCTCATACCTTGTGCCTGAACCAAAGTTTTGGTTGGCAGTATATCGGATTACACTGCGCGTTGGATTTCCTGGTGTAACGGGAGAATTGGCTTTTAAGAAGATAATGGTTGTATGGGTTCCATTAACATAATTTGGTGGTTTTACCCAAGAAACAGTAATACTAGCAGTTCCACTGCCTGCTGCGGTAACACTGGCATTAGAATCAACCATGGTTCTGTTGTTAATTATAGTAGGCAATGAATAATATCCAGAATCTGAACGCACAGCAAAGGCAACCAAATAATAACGTGAATTGATAACTAAATTAGAAACGTTAACACTGTTAGCATCTCCCCTATAAATACATTTAGCCAAAGGGTCATATTCGAATCCGGTGCCTCCTCCAAAAACTGAATCTGCTGTGTAGGTATTTGGATCTTTTGCCCCTGCCCCAAATGTTAAATTCATCGTATCTTTACGCATAAATACTAGAATGTCGTGGGTGGCATTGTTATAGCCCGCTGGCTTAACCCACGATACGGTTGAGTTATTCTCTAACCTACCTGTAAATCTAAATTGAGTTACTGGTGGCGGACCATTACTTAACGTAAATCCATTTACCAAGGAGGCATTAGAATATACCGAATCTAACACATTTGCCCCCAATAAATAAGCATAATAACGGGTACCAGGTTTTAAGCCAGAAACGTTAACAAAGGTAGTATCTCCGTTAAATACACATTTGGCAGCAGCATCGTTTTGATAAGAAGTGCTGAGCGCAGTAAAATTAGTATCAGGAAAATATAAATATGGATTTTTATTGTTTACTCCAACCGTTACCGCTGATAACTCTTTTAAAAATACAACGGTGGTATGATTGGCAACATTATAGTTGGGATTTCTTGTCCAGTTTAAGCGAATAGAAGTTGTTGAAGTAGCTGTAAATTGAAAACCGAAAGCTTGCCCTGGTGCCGTACTGGTAGTAACAAAAGAAGCGGAAATGGTAGAATCTGAATACAATGAATCTCCATCAGAAATACAAAAACCCATGGCAATATAACGTGTTAAGGGTTCTAATCCCACAACATCTACCAAATTACCATCGCCTTTGTAAACACAAGTGGCTGTATCAAATTCGTAGGCAGTTCCGTTACCCGCAAAGTTACTATCGGCTTGGTAATAGTTTACAGACCTTATTGGATCATTTGCGGTGATAGTACTTCCCTTTTTTAAAAATATAAGTACCGTATGTAAATTATTTTTATAATTGGTAGGTTTATTAAATTGAATACGTACGGAGTTAGAGGTAATATTTCCTGCAAATACAAACTGTAATCTACCAGGTCTATTGGTGGTAACTGCATTTAAATCTGCCCAAGTTTGTCCAACCCTAATCCCATCTATTTTAACTGCTGGAGAAGTAGTTGCCGTACCTTGGCGTAATCCAATGATACCAAAGTTGGTCATGTCTTGCGTACCTACACTGGTTGCCACCGCAGTAGGTGTACTCGGCTCGGTAGCTGGAAAACCAGTGGTAAATTGATACATAGAAACCAAATCATTGGTGGCAGAGCCACCGGTAAAAACATATTTAGCCACCACCAGAGAAACGGTGCCCAATGGAAATGAATCGGCGGCATATACAGGGGCATCATTCCCTTTACTGATTCCCAATCTATAAAAACCAGTGCCAGCTTGCCTTACATATAAACGTGCAAAATAATTGGTAATATTGGTTGAGGTAAATATTCCAAAACAATAATCACCTGTTCGGGCTGTATCAGGTCTAATCATAACGGAATAATAAATACTGCCCGTAGCATAAGACGAACTCAATTGCTTGTAATAATCGCGACCATTGCTCTGCAAATACGCAGAATTCCCAACGCCAGATAAAACATAACCCGTATAACTTAAACCGGGAGAATCTACCAATACATTGGCACCCGCTCCACCACCGTTTTGCGTCCATGTATTGAGATTTAATGCTTGACCACTTACATAATCAAAATCTTCGGTAAGCAATTGCTGTGCATTGCCAAAAAATACCAAGAATAGAATGGTAAATAATGTAAAAATTCTTTTCATTTTCAAAAATTTAATACCGCAATGTAATAACTTGACAAACAGAAATCTATTATTTTTTCTTAAAATTAACATTTTCATCACATTTTAATATTTTATGCAGTGATATCAATAGGTTCAGACCGATATAAAAAAAATTTTAGGCTTATTTTAATACCAAAAAAGCATCTTTAAAACAAGAATGAGATTGTGCTATTTATTTTAATCGAAATTAAGCTATTTTCACCCCCGAATTTATGATGGTTAAAAAAGAACATATAGTATTGAAACTCATACTGAACCTAGTTTTAATGGGTTCACCCTTTTTTATAATGGCTCAACAAACTGCTTCTATGAGCGGAAGAGTAATAGATAAAAAAGACCAAAGTGAGTTAATTGGTGTTACCGTTTTAATAAAAGGAACTTCTAATGGAAGCACCACAGATGCCAACGGAAAATT
>JAUYMZ010000257.1 GCA_030699355.1 Bacteroidota bacterium
TTTAGAACCTACTTCTAAAGTAGTATCGTAGCTAAAAGCTAATCCACCAATTTGAGGAAACTGTCCTGGCGTAGCACCCGGACGAGTAGCAGAAATTCCATGCTCTATTAATCTCTTTATACCAGCTGCATTGGCGCTTAAAATAACTAATCTATTGTTAAAACGTAAAGAGTTTTCTATGTCTAATTGAGAGATATCACCAGCTAATTTACCTGCGCCAGGATTGGCTTGGTTTGCCTCCAACGTAACATTGTTGCCCACTGCATTTACAAATCCGATTGCAGAGCGTATACCACCACCATTCTTGATAGAGATTTTAACTTCAGGATCGTATTGTTGTGCATACCATAAGTTAGCATCAGAAGATACATTACCTAAATTAGTTTCTTCGGTTCGAACCGAATTACGACGGCCTTCTAAAAATACATTCGATTTTCCTAATACATTACCATCTTTTGAATTGATAACATTGGCAACAGCAGCGCAAATCAAACGAACTTGTTGTCCTTTAGAACCTTGTGTAAAACCTGCCGCATACGAACCATATAACTGCGTTACCATAGCGGTATCAGCAGCATAAACACCATTTATACTTGGGTCAAGCGACGATAAAATAATTTTACCGTTAACATCAAAATCTACTACCAAACGGTTTACATATTTCCATTCAGAAGTTGAGTTTACCAATAACAATGGCTCATTATCAAAATTACTTAATACCATTGGATAGGTGCCATAAACACTTTGGCCTCCTCTTAATCTATCAGTGCTATCTGCTAATAACTCGTGGTTACCACCAGCAATAATAATATCAACTCCTTTTAACAATGGGGCTAAACTCATTTCTAAGTTTATTTGTTGCAAGTGTGATAATACTATAATTTTATTGATGCCTTCTTTTACTCTCAACGAGTCGATATACGGCTGCATAATCATAGCCAAAGCTGGCATGTCATTTTGCTTAGGACCAATTATACTAGTAGCACCCGGTGAACTAATTTGTGCTAATATTTGAGTGGTAATTCCTACTATACCAATTTTTTGTCCGTTACGCTCAATAACCACCGAAGGAGCAATGCCCTTCTTTTGGTTGTTATTGGTAATATTTGCATCTGTTTTAAAAGCAGTATCTCTCAAAATTTGGTTGGTATACAAATAACTTAAATTAGCATCCATGCTATAATCTAAATTACAACTTACGTAAGGAAACTGGGCTCCAATCCATCTTTTATCTGCCCCGTTGTTTCTAATATCTACCCCAATTTGTCCATTCAATTCTGTTGTACCTAAATCAAATTCGTGGTTACCCATAGCAGAAGCATTGTAACCCATAATGTTCATCATAGCAATATCTGCTCTACCTATAGCCGCGCGCAATTGGTTACCATTGCCAGCATAATAAGAAGCAGCAGTATTTCTTAAAGGAGTTTGCAAGCTAGCATCCTCACCAGATGATAAAAACGGACCAGGTAATACGTTATCACCCGATGACAATAAAAGTGTATTTGGGTATTCGTCTTCTAACTTATCTACAATAGCAGCAAAATTAGGAGCATCTTGGGTAGCACTTACACTGCTTTCCATATCTGATGAATGCAATACCTGCAATTGAAAATCGCTTCTGTTGTTTATTTCAAACATCACCACGGTACCGCTAGTTTCGTATGAAACTACTAACATTGGCTTACCGTTCGGACTTTGGTTAGCGGGTATAAATATCATTCCCTCTGGGGCTAAATCACCACCCGAGTTTAAACCAGGAGATTGAGCAAAAATACGTGTGTTTACGTATTGTACAAAATATGGACTATTAGGATTGGTAATATTATAAATCATTACACCACCCATTCTTTCTAAACCTATAAAAGCATAAGTAGAATCCAAGATTTTACCAACAGTGATGGCTTCCGGCTCTGGACCTTTATCATCACTTCTGTTTTTTAATGTATTGTTGGTACTACTAACATTAAAATGAGTAGGGAACATAGATAAAACTCTTTGTTCAAATTCGTCTTTGCTATCCCAAACTAACTCGCCAGTTGTGCCATTCCAAATAGAGAAAGATCTAGCACCAAAACAAAAGATACTATCAAATAAACCATCGTTGTTAAAATCTCCGTATTTATTAGATACGTTTAACCTGCCCATTACGCTATTTACTTTTAAAGCTGCAACCGCAGCTGCACCACCAAATTTATTGGTATCTACTTGGTAACTGCTACTACTAAATCTTACATCTTCTACGTTGGCTGCACCCCAATCTGCGCGGGCATCACCTTCGTTGGCGGTAACCAAAAAGGTAGTAGAACCAGATTTATAAGCTGCAATAGCATCTGGCTGGTACATACCAAAAACCGGACGGTTAGCAATATTTACCACACCACCTTGGTCGGATGCATCTAAGCCATTACCCGATAAATTATGATTTTTAAAACCAAGTGGAATTAAGCGCGTAATGGTAGCAGTTGCTACGTTTAATTCGGCCAAACAATTGTTTTCTTGACAAGCAACCCAAGCGGTGTTACCATCATCAGAAACAGCAATGTATTCTGGCTCCAAATCTTCTGCAATGGTAGAATTGCGTAAAAAGTTTCCGCCAGATTGAATTCTACCTGTAATTTTAATGCGGTAATCAATAGCGGTATTATTAAACTGAGTAAAACCTGCACGTTGCACATGCGATTGGTTCAAACCAGAAATACCACCCGATACATCTATAATAGATACAGAACCCTCTGGGTCTATGGTATAGCCATCATTGGGTTCACCTTCGTTGGCTACTAAAATTTTCTTTCCATCGGGCGTAAAGGTTAACATATCTGGGTTTGGACCCACATCTACTTGGTTTAAGAAGTTACCATTTACGTCTAAAAATACCACCTTACCATTTTCGGTTTTTCCTAAAGAATCTATTACAGTAATGGCCACAATACCATTTTTAACTGCAACAGAAGTAAGGTCGATACCATAAGGTTTAATGCTGATAGAGCTAATTAAAATTGGGTTAGCAGCATTAATTACATTTACAATTTTAATGCTCGTATCTGGACCATTGGTAACAAATAATCTTTTACTACCAGCATCATAAGCTGTAATTTCAGCAGCAGCTTTATCGTAAAAACCGGTTGAAAACCTGCCGGCAAATTGCATATTTATTTGGGCATGCAAAAAACCCGTAAAAACCAATGCAGCAGCCAGCAGCAAAGATTTCTTTTTAACTAAACGCATCATAATTGAATTGGTATAAATGTTACCCCCGCAAATTGACGCCGCTATGCTACCAAAAGGTAAATTTTACATTACCAAAACAAGACTAGTTTGTAAAGAAGATGTTAAGGAGGTAAATTATAAGAATTTGCAATGCTACTTTTTCAAGGTAGACAAATCCATTTAGGTTCTCAATTATTTTCACATGAAGTGAATTATAAAATGAAGGTACAAAAGCAAGATGAGGTATTAAGCTGCCATCTGAAAGTCAAACCTCGTCCGCATCTATTTTTTGAGCATTTTAAACTGTTTTGCACTGCCGTCTTGGTTTGTTAATTTAACAAAGTAAATGCCGCTCGGAAGGGTTTCTGTAGCCATTCTCATTTCGCTTTGACTTATAATGTTTTCTGTAATAAGCGTTGCTCCTGTATAACTGTATACCGTAAGTGTAGCAACGTTCTGCAATCCTCTTACATCTATATAATCAGAAAAAGGATTGGGAAAAAGAATTGGTTCAGCCCAATAACTTTGTTCTGTTTGTATAGGTAATTCTATAATACCTGCGCCAAAGCAAAGTTGGCTAATAATAACAATACAGTAGCAGTAAAAAGTTTATTCATAGTTATAAAATTATACGATAGGCAAAATCATTAAAGGTGTAACACTGCGTAAATAAAAACTGAGTGTATACAAGTAATAGTTTAAAATTAAGCAACCATTACATCTATACACTCAGCACTTTTTGGTTCAAACAAAAATATAGTTATTAATAAATATTTGCTACATTTCTATATCCATTCTGAGCAGTATACCAATCTGTAAATTGTGTACCACCACTGCTTACCCAAGTAGCAAACTTAGTATAGGCGGTATTAATATCTGCTTTTTCTACTGGGTAATCAAAAGCAACCGGAATATTAATAGCCCATGGATACCTGCCGTTTTTGCTTACATAAGTATCTCCTGTAGCAATATTTGAGGCATCTGCACCTGTTCCCAACAAACTTAAATTGGCCAAATCGGTTGGTAATTTACCTGGTAAATGCACCTCATAGCCTCTACCAAAGCCGGCAGTTCCGTTCCAAATAAAAGGATTGTATGAACCTAAACCAAAATTAGCCAAGGTTGGACCATTATTTACATTAAAAGAAACTTGGTAATTAACAGGTGCGCTTGTTGCAGCATTTGGTACCGTGTTCCAAGTATGCATTTGATTGCGCATATTGTTAAAAATAACCAATACCGCTTTGGATTGATTTCCTTCTAAAGTAGCACCCACCACTTCTGTAACCAAATTATTGTTTACAGGAAATTGTACACCAAAACCATTGTTAAACGAACCACCTGTAGCACGTAAGGTATAGTTTGCCTCAACCCTTACCACCACATTTGCAGCGTTGGTAATTACATTATACGTATAATTTACCACCACATCATTCATATCATAATCTCCTTTGTGCGGCCACAAATCTTCGAAAGCTACCGTAGCTATTCCATAAGTATTACAAAATGCTTTGGTATTATCGTTCGGAAAGCAATCTAAATTATCAGCCACACCATCTCCATCGGTATCGGTAATTGGTGTAGAGCCATTGCCAATAGGGTTACAAGTAGAAGTAGGAATGTAAGTATTACAAGTTAAACTTGCTCCATTAGAGATGGTTCCATTGTTGGTTTCTATGCCATTGGCATCGCAATACGAAATAGCATGGGTAATTGCACCACCACTGTTTATTAAAGTGTTGTTGCTTACCTTAATTACAGAAGTTGTTCCAAAGCCTTTAGCCAAACCATTAACAATGGCATGTTGGGTGCTCAACATAGCTCCATCGTACATATTAAACACAGAGCCTCCGTTTAAATAACTGTTGGTATTGGCCTGAACCAAACCATAGTTCTGAGTAAGACTGTTATTGTGAAATTCGTTCTTAGCCCAAAGCCTACAATTATTGATAAAGGTAGCGCCTCCATTTACTTTAAAATCGTTGATAGTTTCTATGTAGCCATTATTGGTTTGTGTAACCCCATTGTTTACATTCATGCTTTGGCCCACCAAAATAGTTCCATTGTTTACTTGAGCAGCATTGGTATTTAAGTTATAATCTCCGGTAGTAGTAATGGTTCCGTGGTTCACAATAGAACCTCCTGGCGAGAATGAATTGCTAACCTGCATGGTTCCATAATTGGTGATAGTTGTTGCCGAACCGTTCATGTTTAAATTACTAAAATTTGCACTACCTGTGCTGGTAACTATAAGCGACGATGAGTTACTTAAATTAGCATTTTGAAGGGTAACATTCGTTCCACAAATCCTAATGGTTCCACCGTTTGCATTAAAGCCAATGGTAATATTATTTCCCGTAACACAAACAACATCTCCATTGTTTATATTTAAGTTTTGATTGTTGCTTGTAATAGTTTGGGTACAACCACTGCTGCAATCCGGACCAGCACTTTTACCCAAGGATGTTTTTTGAGTACTACTTACTTTCACTTCGGCAGTTAAATGATTGCCCGTAATATCAAATTTTTCAATCAACTTACTATTGTCGGGCGCTACTTTAACTACATAAAAAGATTTAATAAAGCTTGCAGTGCTAATATTTGCATCAAAAGATTTGGTAGGCGTTAATCCGCCCTCGGCTAGTTTAATACCGCCTTCAGCTGGGTTTGCAGAATAAATTTCAACTTTGTGCAACACATTGCCAAAACGAATGTCGTTGCTCGTAATTTTAACAGCAACATCCCGCGAGGTTTCCCACTTAAATCCATCGGGAACAACAATTTCGCTCATTTTTTGTGCGTTAACAGGGGCGGTAGTTTTAGTGTTAAGTTCAGACTTCTCAATAATGTTTTGCTTACACGAAACAAAAAATACAATTGAAAGGGTGAATAAAAGACTTAATTTTTTCATGATTACATATTTGAATCATGAATGGCATAAATTAAACCAAAAACACAAACAGCTAAAAAACAGGATAATATACTACAAAAGGAGGAAAATAATTTCCCAAATTGGTTCAAACCAGGCTCTTTTTCATCCAAACATTGCAAGCAAAATGACCTGTATTACCCAATGGAGCAGATAAAGTTTGGTAGCCAGCTTTTTCGTATAAATGAATGGCGGCTTCCATATCAGGAAAAGATTCTAAATACAAGTGCGTATAACCAAAGCTTTTTGCCGCAGCCTCACATTTTTCCATTAAAGCTTTTCCAAGGCCATTTCCGCGCGCATTTGGGTTCAGAAAGAACCGAACCAATTCTGCATAGCCTTCAGGTAAACCATTGCTAGGGTATATGCCACAACCACCTAAAACCTTATTATCTTGAAGCACCACAAAATAAGTAGAACCGGGTGTTTCAAACAATTGGAATAAACGGTCGGTGCTTGGGTCGGAATGGGCAGTGCCTTGGGTAGGTAGGTTTAAAGCCTCAATGCTTGTTCTAATGATTTTGGCCAATTCTACATTATCACTTGGCTGAATGAATCTATAAGAAAATGCGCTCATTTACGGGTAGAATTTTCATAAGATTGAACTTCATCATGAAAAAATTCTAGGCTTACGCCAGCTATTTTAAGCATTTCTTCACTCTCACCACCGGCGTGGTATTTTCTTTCGCAAACTACTCGTTTAATGCCGCAGTTAATAATAAGCATGGCACAAACCCGGCATGGGGTCATGCGGCAATACAAGGTTGCCCCTTCTAAAGCCACACCATTTTTAGCAGCTTGGCAAATGGCATTTTGCTCGGCATGCACCGTTCTCACACAATGTTGGGTAATGCTATCATCTTCATGAATCATTTTTTTCATTTGATGACCCACCTCGTCGCAATGCGGCAAACCAATGGGCGAACCCACATAGCCAGTAACCAATAATTGATTATCTCTAGCAATTACGCATCCACTTCTTCCTCTGCCGCAGGTAGCACGTTTGCTAATGGCTTCCATTACTTCCATAAAATATGCATCCCAGGTAGGACGAATATATTTTTCTTCTGTTTTTGTTTGCATGCTTTAAAATGTATGAATAACTTGGTCTATTTGCTTATATAAATCTTGGAAAGTGCCATTATTCAAGAAGTGAAAATCGGCTTGTGCCATGCAGGCAGAAAGATTTTGCTTGTTTGGGTCGGCAGATTGAAGTTCGCGGTCTTCATTAGCCGAAAAAGTTTCGAAAGGGATATGGTCTGTTTCAGAACCACGGAGCGAAATTCGCTGGTAGCGCAATGCGCGGTCTGTATCAACAGAGAATAAAGTAAAGTTGCCTTTAGCTTTTAATGCCTGAACTTCACCCAAAGTTCTTATACTTTCTATGATACAATTATTGCCAGATATTTGGGCTTTTTTCCACAACGCTTCTGCAATAAAACTAGGACCAAATTGCGCGCGCAGCGCGTTGGCAGTGTGTGTTAAAGAATCTCTATTTACTATTTCGCCTGTTTTTTCAATCAATTCGATTAAAAATCCACGCACTGAAAAATGGTAAAAACCATGGTTTTTAGTGAGGTAATCTACAATGGTGCCTTTACCAGCGCCGAGTGTACCTGTTATGCCTATTATTTTCAAGGTTTAATTTTTCTTGAAAAGTAACATAGCCATTTGAGAAATACAAGTGAATTATTTTTTGGTTCAGCCCAAAAAAATTAAAATTTACATGAAAAACCTAAGTAAGGAATCACCAGATTAACCAAGGCAAAATCGAAATTAACCTTGGCACCATAAAGCCTACCGCCAAAACCTAAAAAAGGGATATCGCTATCAAAAAAATCATCATTGGTAAAGAACCAATTTTCAGAAATTAAGCCGAAGTTTTTACTTACTTTCAAATACCCAGAAACGTTTAATGTATAGCTACTCTCTGAGCGTAAGCCATTTCCCAAATTAACAGTAACATTTTTATTTGCGTTACCCAAAGTAGCAGTTCCATAAAATGCATTAATGGTTTCACTTGTAGCACCCATTATTCCGCCATAAATATATCCACCACCAATATAAAATTGATCGCCAACTTTAAATCCAACGTGTGGCGAAAGCATATAAATTGGCCTGCCTATAAGTGTTGAAATAAGCTCAGCACCTGCGGTTACGCTTAAAAAATCGGTTGGACTATACGTTAATGAATTTACAAAGGCATAGGCATTATCATAACTAAAAGAACCTTTTTTAGGCTTAATGGCAGAAGGGGCAAAAAAGTAGCGATTAAATTCGGCCGCATTTTTTTCCAATTTTGTTTCATCATAGGACATCTTATCAGCTTTATCTCTGGAATTTAGCATATAAGTGATTTCGTCCTTTGGTATAAGAATTATTTTGTTGTCGGCAATTTTTAAATCAATGCGCATTACCATATTACGATCAACAATGCCTTTATAATAATTCCCTCTTATGGTTCTAATTTCTACTTCATCTCCCACCCTTAATGCAGCTACAGACGAGCCACGTCCATATACATTTTTCCCAAAAGTTTCTTTTCTATTTTCGGTTTGACCCAAAGGGTTTCTGAGTTCTTGCTCTATTGGTTTAGCTTTAGTAAAAACAAAAACTTCAGCAATTCTGCTAATATAAAATGTGCTTACTACTTTTTGATTATCCATATAAAGGAGCAAACTGCTATCTGTTTTAGATTGAAGCGTACCATAATTATACAGGCCACTTTTGGTTACAATTCGCAATGAATCTCCTGCGCTAAGTGTAGGTGGTATTTCAAGTGTTTGGGCTGTGCTTGCCAATCCCAGCAACAATGATGTTGCCAGGATTAATAATTTTAAATATTTCATGTGATTAGAATATGCCCTATTAATCTATCGCTTTGCATTATAGCCTAAAGAAACACCTATTCTAAAACCATCCTTAGTTGGAATGGTTGTCCATACGTTTAAAGGAATATTTAATTTACCCGATTTAAATGATTTACCAAAAGCAATTACTAAGGCAGTTGAAATAGATGTTTCACCATCTCTATCAATTACTGTTCTAGTTTTAATATTATCTGCAGCTACCTTATCTTTTAAAGTTTGATTAGAATTAACTTGTTGCTGAGAATAATAATTCCCGTCGATTTTATACCTGTCACCCGTTTTACCAAACCCAAAACTTGGTCCTATGGCAATTTCCCAGCCTGAAACGTTATTTCTAAACCCATTCAAGAATGTGAAGCTAGGGATAAACAATTCTTGTTCGATACCGCTAATCATGGGAATAAATTCGAATAGTGCTTGAAACTTTCCTTCATTTAAATACTGCTTTTCAAACTGGTATCCAAATTGGAATAAGCTTGGATTGCCATTATAACCCCCAAAATCGTTGCTGGCTGTCATACGATCGGCCATATCACCTATAACAAAGGCATAACCAAACCTTGCACCTTGTAAGTTTAAATACTCTTTATTGGGATTATTGATGCTATTTTCATAGTCGAATTTTTTAGTTAATCGGGCAAGTAATTCTTGATTAACTGGCTTATTAAACATTTTAAAAACCGTTATTTCTGTCATAGCTGGAAGCTCTAATGGTAAATTTAAAAACTCCATAATCTCAGTTAATTCTATGGCATCTGTTTTAACATTAATTAATTTAAATGTTAGAATAATACTTTGCCCAATTAATTCTGCACTACCGGTATACATATAATCTACATTAAGTGATTTACCTAACTCTACTAAACATGTTTTACCGTAACAATTGGCTACATTCAAATTAGCTTTCTCTATTTGGCTCACCACTTCATAGCGATCCAATACTTCGTAGCGATTTACCTTTTCTAATGATACCCGAACCAAGTTGCCCATTTGATTTGGATCTAACGGAATGCCTTTTGAATCAATGTTGAGCACTGCAATTGATGCTTTCTTTACTTGAGCATGTATACTTAAGATACTGGTAAAGCAAACTAAAATGCTTAAAACGATGGATGGTAATAATGTCTTTTTCATAATGGTTTAAATTTGTAGTACAATATTAGGTCAATTGGAATAGCTTTATACAATTGGAATTTAACTATTTACTATAAATATCTAGTAATTTTCGTTAAAATTAAAAAAACCATTTGCAAAAAATGCAATAAATGACAAAAATCAGGATATTTAAGCAATATTGTTGCGCTGTGTCATAATCCCGTAAAATGGGGACTTAGGTACAAGATAGATTTGGCGTGTGTAGTTTCTTTGCAGCTCAAATTAATATTCAATATGAAGAAATTTTTTATACTTGTTGCCTTAGCCTTGGTTCAAACCCTGCTTTTGGCTCAAACAGTAGTTAGAGACTCAATCTCTTTGGGAGCGCCAATTACCCAGCAAAATGCAAGACCTTTTATTAACGATTCTATTTCATTGGGCTCTCCAACGGCAGGATTTAGCTACCCAAATGATGTATTTTACAACATGCAAAATGGCAATAAAACCACAGTAGTGGGTTATAACTGGCACCTTGCCTTTGCTGTTCGTAAAGCTTTACCACCAAACAGGTTTTTACAATCGGCCACTATTCTTGCCAATGAAGGTAGAGGGGTTAGCGTGTATCAAAGCAATTCAAACTGGGGAAATTTTGATACTGCAGGCTTTGCAACTTGGGCAAATCCGCACAATAGCGATAGTTCTTGGGATGTGGGAGCACTAAATGCCAACAGAAGTATGAGTAACCCATTTGATTTTGGCTGGGGTACTTACGATATGGTTAGCCATAATATAACAGGCAACAAAGTGTATTTAGTTAGAATAAGTGTGGGTAGCGGACAAACAGCTATTCATCATTTTAAGAAACTTTGGGTTCAGGAATTAATGCAAGACTCTATTTGGACATTTACCTATGCCAATATTAATAATACTGATAGCATGACCGTGCATATTAATAAAGCGAATTATACTAATAAATTATTCGCCTACCATAATATGCTACTAGATTCAACCATGAACAGAGAACCAAACACCAAATGGGATGTATTATTTACCAGATACGGTGCTTTTGCAACCCAATTTGGGCAAACTATTTTCTCTAGTAATACTGGCGTATTAACGCATCCATCTGTAATGTCGTCTATGGTTGCTGGTGTGCCAGTTTCAACTTCAACTCCGGGCCTATACACCAATAAAATAACAGGAATAGGCACAGATTGGAAGAAAAATCCGGGTCCGGGACAGCCAAATTTCTTAATTATAGATTCACTAAGCTACTTCACCAAAGATGCGGCCAACCTAGAACATAAATTAATATTTACAGGCTTTACAGGCTCATCAACAGGCGTAATAAGCTTTAGAAGAGCTAATACTGCACCACTCATTGTTACCCTAGAAAGCTATCCAAACGACGTATTCTACAATATGGCCAATGGAGAAGTTTCAACAGTAAGAGGTGCTAACTGGCATTTAGCTTTTGCCATAAGAAACGCTGCGCCACCTTTAAACGTAATGCGCTCTACAACTATCTTAGCCAATGAAGGAAGAGGCGTAAGTGTATTTGTTTCGCCAAACGATGTTACTGAATTTGCCAATTTTGATACCACTGGTTTTAGGTCATGGATAAACCCGCACAACAGCGAAAATTCTTGGGATATTGGTGCCTTAAATGCCTACAGAGATTCGAGCAATGGTTTTGATTTTGGTTGGGGAGAATATTCTCAAGTATCACACGATTTAGAAGCTACCAAAATGTTTCTAGTAAGAATTACACAAGGCAGCGGACAAAACACAACCACTACATTTAAAAAGATTAAGATTGATAAATTATCATTTGATACCAGTTGGATATTCACCTATGCTAATGTTGATGGAAGCAACAGTAAAACTATTACCATTAACAAACCACGGTATGCAGGTAAACTTTTTGCTTACCATAATTTATTAAACGATAGCACACACGACAGAGAACCTGCTGCCAAATGGGATGTCTTATTTACCCGTTATGGTGCTTTTTACACCCAATTTGGTCAAACTATTTTCTCTACCAACACTGGCGTTCTTTCTCATCCATTAACCCTAACTTCCAAGGTAAAAGGTGTTGCAATTTCGCAAGCTGAACCTGGTGTTTATACACACAATTTAACTGGAATTGGTACTGATTGGAAAGAAAATCCAGGTCCGGGACAACCAAATTTTAGGGTGTACGACTCGTTAAGCTACTTTACTAAAACGCTTGGTGATAGAGAAGATAAATTGGTGTTTGAAACATTTAGAGGAGCAAGCACAGGAGTTATTATTTTCAATAAAACCAATATTAAATTGGGAACTGGATTAAGTAAAGTACAAGCTAATAATGCTATTAGTATGTATCCAAACCCAGCCAATGAAAGCATTCAGTTTTCTATCTCAGACAATCAAAATTACGAAGTTTCAGTGGTTGATTTAAGCGGTAAAACTTTGGTTCAGCAAAAAGTAAATGCCCAAGAAAATAAATTAGCAATTGATGCTTTACAAACGGGTTTCTATTTGGTACGAATTGCCAATGAAAATACCCAACAAGTAATCAGATTAATAAAAAACTAAGCGCTATAAAGCCTTTAAAAAAAAAGCAGCAATTATAAAATTGCTGCTTTTTTTTTGATATAAAACCCATTATTGTTTTATCATTTTAATGGTTTGAACCTGGTTAGCACTCCTAATTCTTAAAAAATATATGCCCAAAGGTAGCGCTTCTAAGTTGTCCCAATGTACCATCCCATTATTGGCCTGAACCAATTCTGACTGTTCAGAAACAAGCGTTCCATTCATAGAAAACAACTGCAATTGAACCACTTCTGAATGGCTAAGATTACATTCTATATTAATTTGGCTGGTAAAAGGATTGGGTGTTACCACGGCATTGGATAGTAAATTATTATCTTGCTGAACCAATACCACAGGCGAATAACTAAAGACAGCATCAAAATCTACTTGTTTTAAACGGTAATACAAAACATTGGCTGAACCAAA
>JAUYMZ010000269.1 GCA_030699355.1 Bacteroidota bacterium
AATAAGAAGCTACATATCAACCGTGAGAAAACAAGGATATGCTGTGCTTGACGCAATTCAACTTGCTATGAATAATAAACCTGTCTGCATAGTGAACGGTTGAACAGTAACGATTTATTAATATATTTAATAGTTGAACGGATAATATATGACATAACAAATTGAATCAATTACGAAATTAGTTAAAATTAATTATACGTAGATATTTTTTTTGAATATAATATATTTTTGGGGATGGTATCCTTATTTTTTGATAAATTCGCTATTATCTATTATTATAAATTTCACTATGAGAAATGTTTTACACAAGCTTTTTAAAATGTCATTTATATTTTTTTTATGCTGTTCAAGTCCTGCTGACAAGAGCGCCAAATCATTAGGGCAGGAAATAACCGATAAATCAAAAAGCACCTTTGAAATTGATGGCACTTTATATCGCAATAAAAAATATAAATTTCGCATGCGCTTTATTGATAGGTGGGAATTTCGTGAAGGTGATAGTAGAACAACCGTAATAAAAAGCACGTTACCAACTAGGGGAATATCAATCAGTATAATTATCAACGAGTATGCCGATACTAAACTCAAAGACTTAACACATACCTCAAAAGAGATTAATGATTTCAAGGAATTATTGTATAATGATTTCACAAAAGCTGGGATGAAGATTTATGATTTTGAGGCTTTACCTACCTTCTTAATTAATCACCCATCAATCACTTACAAATTCAAAAGTGATGTAAAAATTCAAAGCACAGTCCTAACTTACTTTAATAAACAAATTCATTGTGTAAAGGATGGAATTTTATTTAATATCTCAATTTCCTATCCTGAAATATATATTGAAAATGAAGATTTAATTCAAATAGAGGATGCAATAAATTCTTTTAGATTCGAGGATGGTCAGTATTAAGTTTGACTTATTAGCGTTGCGTTATAAATCGAACAAATTCAATTGCATCTATATCCTTGGCAGTTTTAGGGAATTTAGAAATGGAATTAGTAAAAAGGAAGATATTGGTTGACAATATTTGAATAATAAACCCAATTTAAATAATATCGTTTTGGTTTGAAAATTTTTCAACATTAACTGTATATTTTGAATTGCCAAATCCCAATATTGGGAAAAAGATGAAGGGTAATAAAATCAATCCAATTGTAAAGCCATAGCTTTTACTAAAAGCTAGTGAAAGTTGATGTATTAATAATATTAAAATAATAATATTAAAATAGGGTATAAAAAAAAACAAAAGCCACCACCAAGGTTTACCAATAACTTCTAAAAACACAACAATATTGTAAACTGGTATTATAGCTGCCCAACCTGCCTTACCTGATTTAGTAAAAATTTTCCATAATGATGCGAGTATTAAAATAACTGTGCCCGCAAAAAACATTTCAGTAAAGAACCAAAAGTAGAAACCAGATGGTGGTTCAGCTATTAAAATAATACTTGAAATTAATTTCATTTTGTATGTCTTAATTAAAATATATCAAAAAGCAATGTTGAATAGGTAATGATATATCTCAATTCAAATTTATACTTTTTGTTTCACAATTACTGCAAAACCAAAAAACCTTCCGAAAAGTAAGTGAAACTCTCTTCCCCCTCGGAATATAAGTGCCATTTTTAGCCTATACTTTCATTTATGATAAAATAAATAAAATACTTTAAATTGCAGTCAATCAAATGTTTTGTTCTATATAAAGCAACAGTTGTTTTTCCGCTACCTGCGACCCCTTTAATCTGAATTGGATCGGTAACCTGTAAAAATAAAACACGTTTTTGTTCTCCAACAAGAACTATCGGCTTTAATGGCGTATTGCAATTTGTTATTAAGTTAGAAAATATTCATCCAAAAATAAAATTTAAACCCCCAACCTATTCAACTCTTCCTTCAAATGCCTCCAATTTGGCATGTGTTTATCCAAGTACGCCACAAATCTTTCGTTGTGTTTTCGCTCTTTTAAATGTACCATTTCATGCAATACCACATATTCCAAATATTCCACTGGTTTTTTTGCTAGCTCCAAATTTAGCCAAATTCTACCAGCTTTTTCATTACAAGTTCCCCATTTTGTGGTCATACGCTTAATCCCAAAGGTTTTTACTTCTACTTTGAGAATGGACTGCCATTTTTTAATTAAAGTAGCTGAAATCGCTTTTAAATGGATTCTGTAAAATTCATCCATTAGTTTTTGACGGTTTTCTATACTGGTATCTGCATGTACATGCATTTCTATGCTTCTGGCTTTTAAAATGATTTGGTGCTTGCCAGTGGTTGGTACAATTTTTAGCATATAGCGCTTGCCCCCAAAATAATGACTTTCTCGGTTAATAAATAGTCTGGGTGTTTCTCGCTTTTGCTTTCTTAGCTTCGCTTGCTGCCTTTTTATCCATGCCAGTTTTGAAATAGAATAAATTCTTATCGTATCCATGTCCAAATGCATGGGCGCTGCAATTCTAACCCTGCCATTGGGCGGATAAACCGAGAGGTGAACGTTTTTAATGTCTTTCAACACTACCTCAATATCAATATTGCCAAGTTGAATAGATTGCATTAGTATTCTGGTTGGGCTTTAATGATTTCAAAAATATATTCAACTTCTTCTTTGTTTTTAAGAATAGCAAAGAGCTCTTTTTTCATAATACGCTCTTTTACTTCATCTCCTCTAAAACCATCCATTTTGGTACGTTTTACAGCCTCATCAATTTCTAAGGCTAATTGTTCATTCTTACCAAGATTATTATACAAAGCAGTTTGTGCAGCTGTCTTAATAGTTGGTGGTAAATCTATGCGGTCTTTCCTATCTACCTTATTTGCCAAAAGAGCCATCTGCCTTAAATACTCGTTGAACTCTATGGCTTTGTTCCTTCTCTTTACAATAAGTGCATTAAGTAAAAAAGACATCTCCTCAAAATAGGCAGGGTCAATTAAATGATCACGAATGATATTGCTACGCACATTGTTTTCAATGGTTTCTGCTACTGCTTGCTTATTACTTCTAATCCCATTTGGCATTGATTCTATGGCAGCATCAATTCCAGCATTTTGTATAATCCACAGCAAAGGCATCTCGGCAAATTGCGAAATCACAACCGAATCATCCGCCTGTATATATGTATCAATCAAATGCCGCATATCTGCTTCATATGCCTTTAAATCTATCACCTCATTACTTGCCCTTCTCACAATTTCTCTTAGATTTAAATAAGCAGTAACTTGCTCCTCAATTCTGGTAATTTCTTTTGTAGTATAAATATCATCCAAATCTGCTTTCACATTAGCATAAGAACGAATTACGGCAACTACACATTTGTACAAGGCAGTTCTTCTCAACTCAGTTGCTTTTAAATCACCCTCTCTTTCAGGGTCGCCACAAAAATACCTTATATATGCCAAGTCGTCCTTAGGCATGGGCACTGGCTCTAACAAGTATTCCATTTCTTCAATGGTCTGATCCAAGCGCTCTTTACCCTTTTCCAACCTGCTCTTTAACAATATATCACAGTCTTCTTTTTTAAATTCATCATAATCCAATTCGGAGGTATATACTTGTATGGCACCTGTGCCATCCTCGTTAACCAGTTTTTTAAATAGGTCTTTGTAATCTACTATATAGCCAAATTGTTTATCCGCACTATCCAATCTATTTACCCTACATATTGCCTGAAATAAGCCATGATCCTGCATGTTCTTATCAATATACAAATAGGTGCAACTAGGAGCATCAAAACCTGTTAACAGCTTATCTCGCACTATTAAAACCTTCATTTTTGCGGGCTCTTTGATAAACTTTTCCTTAGCCCAATCTTCATACTGCTCCGTAGTTTTTCCGTCCAACATTTTCATATAAATGTTATACAATTCTTGTTTTTCGGTTTCGGTATCAGCTCCTGTTTCTTCGGTGGTAATATGTTGCGTAATGGGCTGGTAAGAGGTTATCAATCCAACCTTGCCTTTTAACTCATTTGTTTGAAATAAATCATAATACCTACATGCTTCATAAATAGAAGAGGCAACTAAAATGGCATTTCCTTTTCCATTGCTCAACCTCGTTTTTGTAGAAAAATCATAAACTATATCAGCAACAATTTTATCCATTCGCTTTTTTGAACTCAATACCCTTTGCATGGTACCCCATTTCTTTTTGAGTTCCGATTTTTGAAAATCGTTCAATCCTTTGGTTTTGGCTTCAAACCATTGGTCTACCCGCTCTGGCGAAGAAAGGTTCTGATCTATGTCTCTTGCTTCATACACCAAATCCAAAACCACCTTGTCTGTTACGGCTTCATTAAACTTATAGGTATGGATGTATTTTCCAAACACTTCCAAGGATGTTTGAGAATCTGTTTTTAGTAGTGGAGTACCTGTAAAGCCAATAAACACAGCGTTTGGAATCTGTTTTTTCATAGCTTTGTGTAGCTTGCCACTTTGGGTTCTATGACATTCATCTACAAACACAAACAGCTCGCCATGTGGTTTTATAGGTTTAAATTCAATCTCTTCTACAAATTCATTTTCTTGTCCTCTGCCAAACTTGTGAATCAAAGAGCATAATATTCTTGGCAATGGCTGTTCTAGTTTTTCTAATAAATCCCTACCACTGCTGGTTCTTTTGATACTTTCTCCTGCATCCTCAAATACCCGTTCTATTTGTTTGTCTAATTCATCTCTATCGGTTAAAATGGCAACACGTGCATTTGGGTTGTTTTCCAAAATCCATTTAGCAAGCAATACCATTACAATACTTTTTCCTGAGCCTTGACTGTGCCAAATAATACCACCCTCTCTCGCTTGAACATGTTTTTGTGCTGCCTTTATACCAAAAAATTGGTGTGGGCGACAAAGCTTTTTAATACCGCCATCAAACAATACAAAATCATAGATAATCTCCATGAAGCGCTGCTTGTTGCAGAGCTGAAGCACATGTTTATCAATAGGAAATAGTTCTTCGTTATTATAGGTTTCTTCCTTCCAAGTAAGAAACATTTTCTCAGGTGTATCGGTGGTTCCATAGCGCAAACCCTGACTGTCATTACCTGCCATAACCAATTGAATGGTATTAAAGAAAGGGCGTATAAATTCTGCTTTCTGATTGTTTAAATTCTGACGAATTCCTTCTGTAACATCTTTGATACCTCGTTTTAGTTCAATAATACCCAAAGCAATTCCATTCACATATAGCACTAAATCTGGACGTTTTTCTTTTTGTCCAAATACCGTTACTTCCTCTGCAATCCCAAATTCATTGGCTTCAATATTCTTCCAATTAATAAGTTGTACATTTTGGAAGTTTACACCCGCATCTTCCTTTACCGAAACTCCATAACGAAGCATATTATAAACCTTCTGATTATTGGTATATAAATCATCTGTGATACTATTGGCAGCTTGTTTAAGTTCGTAAATAGCCTTGCGAATGAGGGTATCATTATACCCACATTTCTTTAAATAGGGCTTTAGCAGGGTTTCTTCCACATTGCTATTGGCAGGATTTTCTTCCCAATTACCAAGGTATTTAAACCCCAACCTCTTTACAAAAAGTTGTATAATGCGGTTTTGGGTTGCTCTTTCTATTTGTCCGATAGTGCTCATTTTTTCTTTTTGGTTTTTTGGAGTTGTTTTTTGAGGGCAATTCCAGTCTTACTAAGTCTATAACGTTGATTTGGATGTTTAGGGCTTTCAGGGAATGTTAATTGAATATAACCAGATTCTAAAGCAGGAAGTATGTAGTTTACTCTAAAATAGTCATCGCTTTTTAGTCCCAATTTATTTTGTATTTCTATCCTTTTTAACTCCTCATTTAAAACCAAAACCACTCTTTTAATTTCTTCACTAACTTCCCCACTAGCTTCCCCACTAACTTCCCCACTAGCTTCCTCACCAACTTGTAGGGTATTTAAGCCTTTTTCACCTTTGGCAGGGGTTCTCCAAATGATGGTTCTAAAGTCTTCTTCTTGAATAAATTCAGGGGCTTTCAATCCTTTTTCTTTGCATAGACGAATGATATCACCTGTGCCCGTACCCATTCTTTCTATATAGCCTGCAAGGTACATAGGTTCAGCCAAAAGAGGATTTGCTGGAATACTATTATGAGGTTGACGTAATTTGGCAGTGCTTAATCCAAAAGGCAAGTGCCCAGGATTCCAAATCTCCAATCTGTCTTTAAATAACATTACTTGCACACTACCGTTGCTGGTATAATCTCTATGAGCAACGGCATTTACTATGGCTTCGCTTACAGCAGCACGTGGTATTTCATAGTCAATGGGTACTTGGTTGCTCAATTCACGTGTACCAACCTCTACACTAATTTTAGACAATACAAAATCTACGGCTTGGTCTACCAATTGAAATACATCTCCTTTATAAACCTGATAGGAAGGAATGGGTTTTCTAATTTCTGTGCCGTGAAAATGTGCACATTTTATTTCGGAAGTGATAAAAAACTGCTGAGGTTTTTTCCCAAATAAGAGGATAGCAGCATGGTTTATGCGCTTTTCAGAAATCAGGTTTAAATGGGTGAGAATAACACTTACAGAGGAATTGGCTGGCAATGGAAAACCTCTTTTTGCTTTTGCCAATTCTAAAAATGCACTAATTTTATTAGCATCTAAGTCAGCTAGCGTGGCAGTTTTGCTGTAGGTGGCATCAAACGGACTAGTTCTAATAAGTTCCTGCTCCATTAAATAATTAACCAAAGAAGCATACACCCCAGCATTTAGTTCTGAGCTGCTATTAAAACGTTTACGAATTAATTCAATACCAATATTTTTAATAAACTTAGCAAGCTTGGGATGGCGTTTCAGTTTACCATCACCTTTTACATAAATCAGTCGGGTTTTAAAATGTTTGGACGCTTCGTTGTATTCCTTTTCGGTTGGCGAAACGCCCTTGCTATCTTCGTATCCATATTCTGAACCCAACAAACCAATATAAATATCACATTTAGAAACCTCTTTTATGTAGGAATCATCTGCTCTTTGGTCTGTGGCTGGCAGGTTTTCAAATAGAAAAGGTTCAAAAAAAAGTCCAAGCAATGGATCGCTCATCAAAAAATGATAGAGATTTTTTCTTTCCTCCTCAAATTCCTTTTGAACACTGCTTATGAAGATGCGTTTTTTTGTCATAAATCTTGAATTAATAATATTTAAAGGTATATACCCTGTTTATTTGTTCCAATAATCTATAAACTTTTGAGCCAATTTATTTGAAAGCTTACCATCTTGTTTTAATTCCTTTAATTCGTTTTCAGTGAATTGTGAACCAAGTCTATCTATATTTATTCCCCTTCTTTTTCTAGAAACCTCAATCATTATAGCAAATGAAATAGTCTTTTCATCATTAGTAAATGGCTTAAAACCTAAAACACTGCCAATAGGATATATAATAAACTTCCCTTTGTTTTTATAAACCTGCATTACATTTATGCCAGTTTCACAAATAGTATCAGATTCAATTTCATCTATTCGATGAGTTTTGTTACTCTTTCTAATTTTCTTAACTTCTTTATATAGTTTATCAGCTGCTTCTTCGAAACCATCTGAATAATTATCGTAATCTACCACCCAAACAAAAACATTGTTGTGTAAAGGTTTATTTTCATTATTGTAATTCCAGTTTTCAGTTTTCTTTGTGTTGTATATTTTACTTAATGAAATAAGTTGTTCGTCTCCAATTGGATTAACTTTTAATGACTTTATAAATGCTATTGCTTTTTCAATCTCAATTTTATTTTTGCTCACCCAAATAGCTTCTTTTAAGTTTTCAGATGAATTGTTCGTGGCATTAGCGGAACCAACAAACAGCGTATTGTTCACTACATAAATTTTTGAATGATTCAACGCATTAGAATGGATTTCAACGCCAACTGATTTCAAACTTATCAAATCATTTGGAGATGTACCAGCAGTGGCAATGGTTTGTTTTTCAGCATTAACCACTAATAAACTTCCTTTTTTTAAGGGTAGCTTCTTAGATGCTCCTTCTCCAAAGTATGGAACCGAAACATATGATTTCCCTTTAGCTAATTTTGCTTCATTAGAAATCATTTCCCAAATATTCTCAGTATAAAATCCTTCTTCCATACAATTAAAATTATCTTTTAATGCTAACCTTGTTTAACTTTTCAAATTCCCCATTTTTGTTTTTAGTAATAGAACCCCCTAAAAAGCCTTGAACTCTCTTCAATTGTTTGTTAAACACATCAAGCCTATTTGAATTGCTGAGGTCTGATGATTCTAATTCTTCTTTTTCAACATATACTCTTATTGTTGTATGTAGCTGCAGGTAAAAATGGTCAATTATTCTTTGTGAATTTAAATTCAATAGAAAGGGATTTCTTTCTAAAAGATAGGAGTTCAAAATTTCTTCTGCAGTAATTATCCCAGATAAGATTCCTGATATCTTATCATTCTCTTTGGGCACATAGTTTTTATTTGAATCAGTTAATTGCTCATTACACCTGCTCGCACAATCTGCAAGTTGGGTGTTTATAATGGCTACATATTGAAATCTTACAGCAATATAGCTAACTATTAATGCCAAAGTTGCTATTATGGCTGCTAGTATTGAAGTTATTAAATTAAAGTCCATAATTTTGGTATTTAAATTAATCGTATTTTACCCGTTAACAATTGCTGCATCATGCCTTGTTTGATAGTTTGGAGTTTAGTTTTATTAGTCTCCAAATTACTAATTTCAATTTCAATATCGTTCAGAATCGAAGATATTTTATTTTGGTCCTCTTTTGTTTTAGGTAAATTAATAGAAATTTTATTCAAATGTGCTGGTCCAAAATTAGGTTGCGCTCCTCCAGTAATTAATAGGTCTATTTGCATTTTAAAATCACTTGACTTTAGAAATATTAGCAGAAAATTGTAGTCAATATTTTCTAATGGCTTAAATCTAATTACACTCGTGTTCATTACTAATGGCAAATCTTTTTTTCTAACTACAGCAACCTTTCCATAACTATTACCAGAACTTGCGACAACAATATCATTCTCATCAATTTCAAAATGTTCATACATCTTATGAAATTCATGCAAGGAAATGTGTCTATCTGTTCTCTCTAGATTTAAAATGCCATTTTCAAGATTTGTTACATTTATAACTTTTATACCACTCTTTGTGAATTGCCAATTCCTTAGTCCAGGTCCTTCTTGGTACCAGCAAACCTCCCCCAACTTCTTCTTCACCCAACCTTCTTTTGGCTTCAGCAATTCCTGCATGGCGCCTTGTTTGATGTGTTTCTTTTTGGCAATGAGCTTTTCTACGCTGTTGATTAAATCGTCTGTATCTTTTAATGCGGTGGCTATGGCGGTTTGCTCAGGAAGGGGCGGGAGTGGGATTTTGATTTCTTTAAGATTAGATTTCGAAACACCATATACTTTCAAACCAGTGGCTTTGGCATCATATTGTTTTTTAACTAGTATATTTGAGTGTAAATATGCTTTAAACCCATTTGACAAAAAATCAGGATTAGCACGCATAAGCATTGTATGTAAGCCTGAAATTACCTTTTGGTTTGTTATTCCTTCTACTTCAACAGATTTTCCAATTCCACTATAATCCTCGGAGGCATCTGCCATTATTAAGTCTCCATTCTGAATCAACGTAAAATTCTTCGCTAATTTTGAGTTAATTGAAGGAAGGTCTGAATTCTTGATATTTAAAAAATGATTAAATCTTGTATGTATATCTCCATAATGTACATAAAGAAACTCTTGACCAATTGAAAGCATTTCTCTTGAAAAAGATGCTGTTCTGAAAAAGTTGAAAACTTCGCCAATTTCCTTCACCTCCCAATCACTCGGAATCAAACCTACCTCAGTCATTTTGTATCCACCTTTTTTTGCTGTTTCCATAGTTCTTAGTTGAGTTTGATGATTAATGTTTGGTTCAAGCCTACAAATTGAAAACTCGGATATTTGGCTTCAAGGCATTTATTTATTTTTATTTCTGGCAGCATTGTTTTCATATTTAAAGTGTACACCCACATTTTTTATCATTTATTTTTGATTAACCAGCCAATATCCGCCTTTATCTGCACCCATGCGACGAATGACACCTATATCCTTTAATTTTTTGATTTGCCATTCTATGCCTTTTTTTGTTAAACCTAATTTTTCTGACAATTCTGCCATATTTATTTCAGGATTCTCTTTCATCAAAGCAAGAATTTTCTCCCTAGTTTTCTCCCTAGTTTTCTCCCTAGTTTTTTCAGAAGTTTCCAATGCTTCTATCCTTTCCCCGGCAAAAAAGGTAAGCATCATTCCGCCAAAGCTTAAATTGATTTCTGGTAAAGGAACATTTGCCAACAAGCACTCATTGTTTATTTTTTCAATACCTCGCCCCCAAGCTTCAATAAAACCTGCCCTAAAAAATGCAGTAGCAATAAGTGGATTAAACGGAATGGAGGGGTGTTTTTGTTGCAACATATCTAATGTAAGTTGCTCTGGCAATTTTCCAGCATTCCAGAATATCATTTTATTTTCATACACACTAATCTGCACAGGATTACCACTGCTGTAGTCTTTGTGCAACACAGCGTTTAGCAATGCTTCACGCAATGCGGGCAAAGGAAACAGATATTTTTCTACCCTTTGCAAGCCCTCATAACTAATATAAGCTTTCATATATTTTGTCATGAGTAAATCCAATGCTTTATCTACTTGCTGAAACAGATTTCCATGTATTTCATCTTGGTAAATTAGGTCTGAATCTGTTTTAAAAAATCCAATTTTTATATAAGCACCCGTAACAAATTCTTCTGGATTATGGTGAAAAAGTATCACTGCTGCACGTTTTAAGCTAACGCCTTCATATAAATTCAGCTTTTTAAGGAGATATTCAGGACTTTCTTTTAAAGAATCTTCTCCCAACCTTTGACTTTTAACTGCCTTTTTTGTAAAAAGTTTGAAAGCTTCTGGTTCAAGTTCGTGGGTTGTTAGGTTCGGAAGTGGAACTGCATCCCAATGCAATCCATATTTTTTGAGCAAGAAAGAGGTTAAGGCATTGCCCGTTAATTCTTGCTTTGTGCTCCCACTTCTAAAATGATATTGACCTTTGTAATTGATTGGATAAGGGTAAGCATCAACATGAATTTCTATAAAGTCTTTACCGTTTTCACTTTTCAAATTAACATCAGCCACAACTCCTAATATATCTCTAATTTTATTCGGAATTTCTTCTAACATTTTTTTTGCATTGGCAATTCCAACTATATTGCCTTGGTCGTTTTTACCAATTACAAGTGTGCCACCTTGGGCATTCGCAAAGCCGCATATCCATTTTAGATATTCATCGCGCCAGCTTTCTTTCCATTCAATATTTTGATTCTCTTCCATACTAATCTTTCTGTTTTCAAATATCCCAGACCGTGTTTGGAAAATTCAATATAAGCAACATAGTTGCATGTATTGAATAGTTAGGATAAAGCAAACTAAAATTATGCTGATTTCGTATTTTCATTCCCATGCAAATCCCATTTTACTTAAATGTGCAGCCACCTTTTGCTCATACTCTTCCACTTCTTTGTTAAGGGCTGGCATCGGTTTTTCATACCTATCCACCAGTTCGTTAATGCGTTGGGTCAAACGTTGGCTAATTCTATCCATTTCACCTTTTACAGAGGCTTGAATGCTCGCAAGCCATTTGTCGTTTACCACCAATACTTTTATTTCGTCTTGGTTCAAACCGCTATATTTTTGTGCTACCAATTTCTCTAAGGTTGTTTGAGCATCTGCTATGGCTTTCTTTAAGCTGATTTGCTTTTCATACCCCTCCAACAAGGCATCCAATACTTTCTTTTCTTCGTTTGCCGTTTTATCGGCTTTTATTTCTTTTAAACGGGCGGTAATGCTGGCTTTGTTCACCTTTTCAAAATCGGCAAAAAAGCCACCTTCTGCGCTGTGTTCTTCTATGCTTTCTTGTATAAAGCTTTCAGTAGTTTCTTTGTCTGCCTCTAGTTCTTGTATCTTGTTTTTCTCAGCGGCAAAGTATCTGTCAATAACTAAATACTTCGGCACCAAATCGCTGTTCCATTCTTTTTTCTTGGTATCAAAAACATACTCGGCTTTCCAACCTTCTAGGGCTATTAAATAGCAATCGTCTTGTAGCGTGGCATTCCAATAGTCCATGAGGTGTTGGTACACATCATACTTGTCTATTAAACTCACTCCGCTGTAATGGCTCAATATATCCTCAGAGATTAATTTTATTACCTTCTTGGGCTTTATGCCTATGTCCAATCCTTTCAAATACATTTCGGTTCGAACCGACCATTGATGAAATTTATCTTCCATTATTTTGGCATATAAGGTAAACTCTCGGTGCCCGAAAATGGCTTGTTTTATTTGGTCTTTGGGAAAAACAGCATCTACATACCCAGCTCTACCATTGGGTTTGAATAACTCCTTGCGCATGTTGGGATATACGCTCCAATAGGCTTCCAAAGCATTTACATCTGCTTCTGGAATGCCACCCAATAAATGGGCTGCTATGTCTTGTATGTCTTCTGCTTCCTGCGAATCTATGTACCTTGGAATATTTAGGTTAAACTCGTTTTTCTCCACCTCATCCAATGTAACCATTCGGCTAAACTTAGGTGTTTCTATTTGCTTATTAAAAGTATCTACAATTCTATGAATGTCTTGGTCTCGCAAGCGGTTCTTATTGCCATCTTTGATAAAGCCTTTGCTTGCATCTATCATAAAAATCCCCTTGCGGTGGGCAGCATGTTCTTTGTCAATCACAATAATGCAAGCTGGAATTCCAGTTCCATAAAACAAGTTGGCTGGCAAACCTATAATACCTTTGATATACCCACGTTTAATAATATTTTCTCTAATCTTGGCTTCGGCATTGCCTCTAAACAAAACGCCATGCGGCAAAATGATAGCGCCCTTGCCATTGCTTTTCAATGATTTTAGGATGTGCAAGAGAAACGCATAATCCCCATTCTTTTCGGGTGGCACCCCAAAATCTGCAAACCTGCCATACGGGTCGGCAGCCGTATTAACGCCACTTGTCCAGCTCTTCATAGAAAAAGGCGGATTGGCAACGGCATAATCAAACGTTTGTAATTTTACATCCTTTACCTCTTCAAACTGAGGATTAGATAAGGTATTACCCTGTACAATTTTGGCTTGTGGATTGTTATGTAAAATCATATTCATCTTAGCCAAACCCGCAGTGGTAACATCCATTTCTTGTAGGTAAAGGCTAATGTTTTTCTCAGACACATCCCCAATTTTTAGAATCAATGAGCCAGAACCGCCCGTTGGGTCATAGGCAGTTGTGGCACTTGTAGAATTCTCTGGTGTAATGCCAATAATCAACGCCAATATCAAAGAAACCTCCGAAGGCGTATAGAATTGCCCTTTAGATTTACCCGATTCGGTAGCAAAGTGGCGCATAAGAAATTCATAAGCATCCCCTAAAATATCATCATCCGAAGCTTTGTTTTTACTAAAATCCAATTCGGGTTTTTCAAACAAAGCAATGAGGTTGCTTAGCTTGGTTACTTTTTCTTTGTCGGTGCCCAGTTTGGTAGAATCATCAAAATCTGCAAAAGAAATAGTAGCCAAAGACTTGTTAGCCTCTTGTATTTTGCCAATAATTTTCTTGTTGATGTCATCTCCAATGGTGGTTGTGTTTTTTAACTTCACCATGTCATTGAAACTTGCCCCTTCTGGTATTACAATGGCTGGATACGGGTCATCTGCATACTTATCGCTGATATATTTGATAAACAATATAGCCAATACGTAATCTTTATACTGGCTGGCATCCATACCACCCCTAAAAGTGTTACATGCCTCCCAAATACTACTATATAATTCTGATTTTTTAACTGCCATTTTATTTATTTTACCTTATGTAAATACATTTCTCCATCAAAAAGATAGTGCTGCAAATTCAATTTTTTGATGATCTTGATCCATTTCTTTTCAGCAGTCCAAAAGTAATCACCTTTGTTTACATAAAGCATAAAAAATAAATCATTCCAATCGTTATTTGTAATCTCCTCTCGTTCTTTTGTTTCCAAGCTTAAAAAATATTCATTTATTACTTTTATAAATAATTCCTTCTGTAATAATACACTTTCAGAAATATCAACGTTAAAGGCTGTTTTAATGAGTGTTTTGAATAAATTAACAACACTGGAATAATCATTTTTTCTTCTTTCTATGAATAAGTATTTTTGTTCTCTTTGTAATTGTATATTTCCATCAGAACGGATAAATCCATCTTGAATAGTTTTAATATTTTCATTGGCAAATTTGGTAACCTCAGACAAACCAATATCCATATTTTCAATTTCAGCTTGCATTTCAACTTTCATGTTTTCCGATAACCTCAAATATTCTGTTAATGATGCTTTAGAAATTATAGAAATATTCTGAACAATATCATTTGCATATTTATAATCAAACTCAAGATTGTAATTATCAAACAACAACTGCTGAAAGGGATTGTAAATAATAATCTTATCAAGAAATTTGTCAATATTTAAATAACCTCTGAACAATAATTTGGGGTTACGGTATAATAGGCTGGAACTGCCCATTTCATGGAGGTTTAGAAATGAAGGAATCACTCCGATATTAAATAGGTGTTTAAAATCTGCATCAGATTTTATTCTCATCCAAATATGGGTATCAACAATTATCATATTTTCATTTTTTTTAATAAACTCTTAAAATTCATTATATAGAGTCTTTACATTCCACCGTATACAATTCAAGACACGGCCGAAATTAATCAATCCTGCTCTTTATCCACTTTTTGACTATTTTATCTTGCATCTTCACCTCGACTTCCCCAACTGAGGTGATTTTTGCAATTCTAATGACACCATAGTTGCCCATCATAAGGGAATCCAATACAAAGAAAATGGCATCCTCAAAATACTTCCAAATTTGCTTTTGAGTATGAAATAATTGCAATACACCATCAAAAAAATAAAAAAGCTCTATGGTAATTTCAAAAACAGAATCCGATAACCTAACTTCAAAATATTCTTGTTTAGCCTTAGGTCTGCGATGAATTAGACCTATATAGAGCTCAGTATAGGGCTCAAGTTGCTGGATATACAGCTTGTTGTCATCTTTTATAAGAAACCACGGCTCGTTATTCATCAATTCAATTTTGCGTCACCAAATTTAATATTAATTTTGCTAGTCTCTAAAAATGAATCAAAAATGGAATAAAGAGACCGTCATAGACTTATTTTACTATGATCTCCCGCAATCACAGCAATCCCAAATCACCTATTTATACGATAAGTTAGAGCTGCCACATGTAGTAGATTTAACATATAAAAAGTCAAATATACGCAGCAGTTGTAAGCTGTCAGAAGCCTTATTTCGCTTAATTAACTACTATCTTTAAAGGACCTCCAGGCACAGGTAAGTCGGCAGTAGTAAATTATATAGCTGCTAATACCAATCGTGGTGTTTATAAGGTTAACATTTCTGATTTTAGAAATAGTTTTTTTGGAGAATCTGAAAAACAAACAATGAAATTTTTTGGAAAAATTGAGAAAATTTACAAAGAAGGGCTTAAAGCAATTTTTTTAATTGAGGAAATTGACGCAGTACTTCAAAAACGTCAATCAGAAACTTCCAGTTCGGTAGATAGCACGGAGTATCGGCTGGCTAACATACTGCTAGACAGGATTTCTAACCTGCCTCGTGGTTGTGTACTAGTTGAAACAACAAACTTTGGAGAGCTTGCTCCAGAGTATCACAGACGCTTTCCGATTATGATTCATTTCACATTAGGTGATTATGAATGTAGGTTCAAACAGTGGCATCATTTGCTTGGCGATGATGAAAACATTAAAGATTACGCAAAATATGAGTTGACGCCAGCATTGGTGCAAAATATAGTATTTCAAATGAATACTGATAAGCTGATTTTTGGCAAAGAGATTGAAAAGGCAAGAGTAATTCAATTAATTGAAAAGGAGATTGAGTTTGGAGGGACAGGTATTAAGAAAAAAGTGGGGTTTTAAAGATAAAAGGAATGAATAATTTTGGTAAGAAAATTGTAAGAACCAACTCAAATATGGGAACAAAATGGGAACAAAAAAAATCCCCATACCTGCAAAGCCTTGTCAGATATGGGGTTTCCATGTTTATTAGTTGCGGAGGCAGGACTCGAACCTACGACCTTTGGGTTATGAGCCCAACGAGCTACCACTGCTCCACTCCGCGATATATCTTTATCTATATTGAAATCGTGGTAACCAAATAAAAGTTTCTCTCTTTCTTTTTGGGACTGCAAAGATATTATTGTTTCTTTGTTGTGCAAATAAATAAAATAAAAATGTCGTTTAAATCTGGTTTTGTGTCGATTATAGGTAAGCCTAATGTTGGAAAGTCTACATTATTGAATGCTTTGTTAGGTGAAAAGCTCTCCATTATTAGTGAAAAGGTGCAAACAACCCGCCACAGAATCAAAGGAATCTTAAATAATCCAAGCTATCAAGTTGTATTTTCTGATACGCCAGGAATTATTGACCCTAAATATAAGTTGCAAGGTAATATGATGAAATTTGTAAATGAGAGTTTACAAGATGCCGAACTTATTGTATTCGTTACCGACTTTGACATTAGAAATGAAGATGAGGCTATTTTTGAAAGATTATCATTGATAAAAACGCCTATGATTTGTTTGTTAAACAAAATTGATGGGGTTAGTCAGGACCAATTAAACGCCAAGTTGAACTTTTGGAATGAAAAGAAATTATTTAAAGAAATCATTCCTATTTCTGCCTTAAACAAGTTTAACATTGATGCCTTGTTAAAAAGCATTTTAAGCTATATGCCAGAAGGCGCGCCTTATTACGAGCAAGACCAATTAACAGATAAGAGCGAGCGATTTGTGGCGGCAGAAATAATTAGAGAAAAAATTATGGTGCGCTATAAAGAAGAAATTCCATATAGCGTGCAGGTAGAAATAGAACTGTTTAAAGAAGAAAAAGACATCATACACATTCATGCGCTTATTTACGTGATGCGCGATAGTCAGAAGGTAATTTTAATAGGCAAAGGTGGCTCAGCCTTAAAGAATGTGGGTATTGCCGCAAGAAGAGACTTAGAGTTGTTCTTTAAAAAGAAAATTTTCCTTAAAACTTTTGTGAAAGTAAAAGAAGATTGGAGAGATAATTCAAGAACGCTAAAAGAATTTGGTTACGATAGTGAGTAATCAATTTTGCCCCCCAATCTCCATCTCATATTCCCAAGCCATCAAAAACAAGCAACCCAGCTTGTATATTATATCTAATTACATACAAACACACCCAAATAAGAGATGTTATATTTAATTGCATATAATTTCATTCTTTTTTATACTTTTGTATGCTAAAGCATATAAAATGAATGCCATAACAGAATTTGTTAAGTCGAGGCGAAAGCAATTAAAACTTACACAGGAAGAATTTGCCTCGAAAGCGGGTGTTGCTTTAACTGTGGTTAGAAAAATTGAACAAGGAAAGGAAAATCTGAGTCTATCAAAGGTAAATCAGGTATTAAAAATGTTTGGACATGTCTTAGGGCCAGTAAACGAAAAACAAGGATGAGAAAAGCTGTCATAAAATACAATAACATGGAAGCTGGAATGCTCAGAGAACTTGATACAGGTGAATATGAATTCTTGTATAATGAACAATATGCGCTAAAATACCCTGAGCAATTTATTGTTTTCCAAATGCCTGTTAGCAAAAATCCATATAGGAGTAAGCGACTTTTTCCGTTTTTCGAAGGATTGATTCCAGAAGGTTGGCTATTAACTATTGCAGCAGAGAGCTGGAAAATAAACAAAAATGATAGAATGGGATTACTATTGGCATGTTGTCAAAATACCATTGGTGCCGTTAGCGTTCACCCAATAAAAGAAGAACAAAATGCCTAGATGTTTATACTGTTACAAGGAAATAGAAGCAAATGATGTAGGAGATTATCATGCTAAATGTATCAAAGCTTTTTATGGAACCAAGGCTGCGCCTGCGCTACCTTATCGTTTAGATGAAATGGAAAAACTTGCCAAGGAAGCAGTGCAGCTTTCTATTTCTGTTCCTGGTGTTCAACCAAAATTATCGCTTGGCTGGATTAAAAGTACACTGGAACATGGCCACATTGGTCGTTTAACTATCATGGATGCTTTAGATGGTTTTTACATATTAAAACCACAAAACGCTAAATACGACCAAATGCCAGAAAATGAGCATTTATCCATGAAACTAGCAGAGCTCTTTAAAATTGATGTGGTCCCTTACAATTTAATTCGTTTGGCTTCGGGTGAATTGTGCTACATAACTAAGCGAATAGACAGAAGAAAAGATCATTCTAAAATACACATGATTGACTTTATGCAAATTTTAGAAGTAGAGGACAAGTATTTGGGAACCATGGAAAACCTTGGTAAAACCATAGGCGAATTATCCGTTAATACCTTATTAGATAAACTTCGCTTTTTTGAACTCACCTTGCTTAACTTTATTATTGGAAATAATGATATGCACCTAAAAAATTTCTCTATGTGGCTATCAGATATTGGTTGGGTGCTTTCTCCAGCTTATGATTTGCTAAATGTAAAAATCATCTTGCCAAAAGATTTAGATGACACTGCGCTGTTATTAGGAGGCAAAAAGAAAAACTTCAACAAAGGGTATTTTAATCGCCTCGGAGAGGTTTTAGATTTAAATGAAAAGCAAATAATAGCTATTTATAAAAAACTAAACACTTGGCTTCCGAAAGCTATGGAGACTATTGATTGCTCTTTCTTGAATGAGAACTATAAAACACAATACAAACAATTAATCACACAGCGTACTAGCTTATTTTTTTAAGATATTTCTTGGATTATAGGAGGACC